>NZ_JAVJNP010000204.1:0-105075 GCF_040217205.1 Coleofasciculus sp. A1-SPW-01
AAATAGGGCGTTTCGGCTTTTAGAAGTTAGTTTGACCGAACCGAATTCTGTACGGTTTTTCCCCCTTGTCTTCTTTCCTTCCTTGTCCCCTTGTCTTGTCTCCACCCTTAAATAAAAAACCTACACCTGTCAGCTCTCCCAACCCCCCTCGTTCCCCCCTGCGAGGAGGGATGACTAAGGATGCTTCGCTTTTTTTGCACGGGAGAGGGGAGTAAGAGAATCCGATCCCCCTTCTCCCCACGGTGGGAGAAGGGGTTAGGGGATGAGGGGGAAAATGTCGAGAAGTAGATAGACATCCCCCTCACCACAACACTTATTCAGCAATCCCTAACTAGGATTCGTCGCCAGTTTGAATCCCAGGGCTTTTTTCTTCATCGTCTGGAAAATATTGTAGAAGCCATTGGCACGAGAGGGGGTTAAGCTGACATTTAACCCGGTTTCTTGGATAAACTCTGGGGACACGTCCACAATGTCCTCTGGGGGGAGTCCATTCAATCCTTCAATTAGCAGCGCCACTAGCCCTTTGACTAACTGGGCATCTGAATCCCCTTGATACCATACCTTTCCGTCTTCTAGGTTGGCAGTGATGTAAACCTGGGAAACGCAGCCTTGGACTTTATTTTCCGGTGTTTTGTCTGCTTCTGGCATATCCTGAAGCTTCTTGGCATACCAGAGAAGCTGTTCATACCGTTGTTTAGGATTCGTCCGTCGCTTAAATCGCTGCACAATTTTGGCGAGGGAATCGGGTAGAGGGGTTGAGGTTGATGACATACCCAGTATTCAAGACCTACTGTTCACATTTATCCTAACAAGACTTATGCAATTCTACTCATGCAACCCAGAAAACAGAAGTCAATCCTTAGTCAGGGCGGGTTTAGTTATAGCAGTAGACACATCGATTAGGACTTTCGGCACCATTGTAGAGACGCGCCATGGCGCGTCTCTACATAAATGATGTGTCCTAACCGCTATGGCGGTTGCTATACATCTGGGTGAGGTCAAAAACGATAGTAGTGAAACCCGCCCTTACACACTTGGTTAGGGCGGGTTTTGCACAAACGTTATCATCAATAGCGACAAGAGATTCCCTAAACCCGCCCCTACGCACTCAACACTGTTGGCTAATCGAGTTTCCGTTATTCTAGATCACTTAACCACGAGTGGTATTCCAAAGCAAATTGTGGACAATCTCTACTGGCTGGATCAGATTCAACCGTCACAACGTTCCCTGGTGGGAGAGAAAGCCTTTGGCTTAAGTCAACTTGGGCAACAAGGGTATCCGGTTATTCGCGGCTTTGTGATTCCAGCGATCGCGTTTTGGCAAGTCATCGCTGATTTAAGTCAATCAGAACCCTTGTTAGCCGATTTACCGCAGTCCTCGTTGTACGTGAATGTTGATAATCCCCGTCAGTTGCAACAGGTTGCTCAACATATTCGCCAAGTGATTACCTCTGCCACTGTATCAGACGGTTGGCGATCGCAGATTCTGGATGCAGCCGCAACTCTAGACGCCCCCGCCCTGATTTTACAGCCATCTGTGTCATTTCCTGAGGTGCGATCGCGGACGCCGATGTCTACTCATCCGGTTAACCGCGAGGATTGGGCTGAGTTTGCGCCGATTCCAGAACTTTTAGCATCTCATTATTGCCGCAAACAGCCGGATGCTCTGATCCAGACTTTAAAGCAGGTGTGGGCAGAATTGTTTCGAGCCAAAAGCTTATTTTACTGGCAACGGGTTGGCATGGGACTAGATCAGATTAATTTAGCGGTTCTGGTACAACCGATCTATGACACTTTAGCCTCTGGCGTTCTCCAGGCGAAATCTGATTTCTGTCAGATCCAAGCAACCTGGGGACTAGGGATAGCGATTACTCAGGGTAAAGTCTTACCGGATACCTGTCAAATCGCGATTCCCACCGATCAACTTTTGCTAAGTCAACCAGGAAACAAAACCCTCGCCTATCGGCTGAACCCGGAACCGACAGGAAATGCCGTGCAAGCTTATCCCCTCAATCAAGGAGAACAGCAGCAGTCTGTTTTGGACGATAACGCTTGGCAACAGATTATGGCGTTATCCAGAAAACTGCAAACCCAATTCAATCCCCCCTTTTCTTTTGACTGGACTCTTTGTAAAATTCCCAACACGACAGAACCTCAGCTATACGTGACTCAATTTCGCCCTCAGTCTACTTCTTCTGCTGAATCATTCCCCTCCCAACCTCAGTCACTGCGAGGATTATCGGCGGCGTCTGGACAAGTAACAGCCGTGGCGCAAGTGATGATTGGGGAGGAGCAAAATTGGCAGGCTATCCCCCCAGATCGAATTTTAGTGACTCAAACGATTGCTCCCGATTGGCTACCTATATTAAGACAAGCCGCAGGGGTGGTGACGGAACAGGGGGGAATGACGTCTCATGCGGCAATTGTGGCGAGAGAATTGGGGATTCCAGCGGTGGTTAATGTCCCTGGGATTACTCAATTGGTACAAACGGGGGAGGTACTGTTGGTGGATGGCGATCGCGGCGAAATTCAACGTTTAGCCAGGGATGCTAAACAGCTTGGAGAAGCCGTAGATGTCGCTATTGAGAAGCAGGAAACCGTTGCCGATGCCCCATCACCGAGGCAGTATAACCGATTTCCGATCGCGACTCAATTGTTGGTGAATCTCAGCCAAACCCAGTCTCTGGAACGAATTCGGGATTTACCCATTGATGGGATTGGCTTATTGCGATCAGAATTGATGATTTTGGACGTATTGAATAATCAACCCCCCCAGGAATGGTTGCGACAGGGGCGCAAACAGGAGTTAATCACCCGGCTAGCCCAATTGATCATGCAGTTTGCAGCAGCGTTGATGCCACGACCTGTATTTTATCGTTCCCTGGATTGGGGTGAAGCGGAATTGATCCATGGGGATACGTCGAATGTGAATGGTTCAACCTTATCGGTGGTGAATGCGATGTTGGGGCGGCGGGGGACTTATCGTTATTTACATGATCCGACGAGTTTTGATTTGGAACTGGCGGCGTTACATCAACTTTATGCTCAGGGGTATAGTAATGTTCAGTTAATGTTGCCATTTGTGCGGACGGTTGAAGAGTTTGTCTTTTGTCGCCGTCGGGTGGAACAAGCGGGATTAATGGATAATCCTCATTTTCAACTTTGGATTATGGCAGAAGTGCCATCGATACTATTTTTACTGCCGGATTATGTGAAAGCGGGGGTGCAGGGAATCTCGATTGGTACGAATGATCTGACGCAATTGTTATTAGCTGCCGATCGCAATTTGGGGGAGTTAGGTTCAACGTTAGATGGACGCCATCCCGCCGTCATGGGAGCGATTAAGCAGTTGATCGATATGGCAAAGGGGGCGGGGATTCCTTGTGCAATATGTGGTCAAGCCCCAGCCCAATATCCGGAAGTAGTGGAATCCTTGGTGGAATGGGGGATTCAGTCTATTTCTGTGGATGTCAGTGATGTGGAAGCGACTTATCATGCGATCGCTCGCGCAGAACAACGGTTACTTTTAGAGGCTGCACGGCGCTCATTAGAAGGGTAAGGATTCAACTGGATAGGATATGAGATGGTTATTGTCCCGATTAACTGATCAACAGGTTAGGGAACCCATTCCCTCGGTTCACCCAGGTTGGTTGTTAGCCTGGGGGCAATTTGGCGCTGAACCCCCTGATTGTACGTTCTTGATTCCTAACCAGTTAGCGGTAACTCAGATTCAACCCGCTTTTAGTCCTCAAGGAGAGTATGGGGTGGTGGGGGATATTTGGTTAAGTAATTCTGCCAGATTATTGCAACAGGTGGGAATTGAACCTGGGGAGTGGCGGGGAACCGATCAAGCGTTGGTGGCGCTGCTGTGGGAACGCTGGGGACAAGATTGTTTAGAGTACCTGGAAGGGGTATTTGGACTAGCGATTTGGCATCAACCGAGTCAGAGGTTGTGGTTGGTGCGCGATCGCGTCGGCGGTCGGACGTTATATTATACGACTATGGGTTCCTCTTGCTGGATTGCGCCTCGGTTGAGAACCCTGCGCCCCCACCATTCAGCCGACTTGGATTTAGTGGCGTTGCGGGATTATTTATCTTGTGCTTTTGTCCCTGGAGAACGCACCCTTTGGCAACAGGTGCGGGAATTGCGCCCGGGTACAGTATTGCAGTTACCTGATGGACAACCCAACGATTACTGGCAACCGCAAGAGCAAATTACCCATCCTCAACAAAGTTTAGCATGGCACTCTCAGCAGTTGCGATCGCGCCTCGATCAAGTGGTTCAAGAGTACTTACCCATCAATGAACCGGTGGGGGTTTATTTATCGGGGGGATTAGATTCCAGTTGCATCACCGCACTCGCCGCTAAGTTTCATCAGCATCCGGTTCATACCTACTCGATTCATTTTGGCGCAGATTGTCCCAATGAATTAGAATTTTCCAATTTAGTTGCCCACCATTGCCACACGCAACACCATATCTTAGAAATTACCCCAGAACAGATGTGGCAGCAATTACCGATAACTATGGCACAGTTGGATGATCCGATTGGTGATCCGTTAACAGTTCCCAATTATTTGTTAGCGCAACTGGCGAAGGAAATGGTTAACGTTATTCTCAATGGCGAAGGGGGAGATCCCTGTTTTGGTGGACCGAAAAATCAGCCCATGTTACTCAAGCAGTTATATGGTTCTCCGGAAAATAATCCTAATTTAGTAGCGGCTTATTTGAACTCCTTTAAAAAATGCGCTCCAGATTTGCCGAGGTTGTTTCAACCTGAACTATGGGACGCGGTTAAATCTGTGCCATCTGTCTTTGAGGCGGATCTGTTTTCCTCGGCGCAGTATTTGAATCGGTTAATGGGACTGAATATTAAATTTAAAGGTGCGGATCATATTTTAACCAAGGTGAATAATCTGACTTGTTCCGCTGGATTAGACGGGCGTTCTCCTTTATTTGATCAGCGCATTGTACAAATGGCAATGGAGATTCCGCCGGAATATAAACTGGCAGGGAATCAGGAGAAAGCCGTTCTCAAGCAAGCGGTTGCGGATATCTTACCTAGGGAAATTATTCAGCGACCCAAAAGCGGGATGATGGTTCCAGTGCAGTTTTGGTTCCGCCATTATTGGCAACGACAAACCAAGGCATTGTTGTTGTCCAAAAAATCGGCAATATCGCCGTATTTGAATCAGTCATTAATTCGCGATTGGATTGAGTATCGTGGAGATACATGGAGACGATATGGGGTTAAACTTTGGTTGCTGGTGAGTTTAGAATATTGGCTTAATTAAATTGTCATTGTTCATTTTGAAAATTCAATTCAGTAAATGCTCTCTCGGCATCTTTGGCAGTCCAGCTAAACTTATTTGTAAATTCAATAGCTTGTTTCTTTGTCATCATTGTTTCAATTAATTAGCTTGAACGATAGTCAATTTTGGTATAGCAACCGCCATGGCTGTTAGGACACATCATTTATGTTCCAGACGCGCCATGGCGCGTCTCTACAATGGTGCCGAACGTCCTAATCGATGTGTCTATTGCTATAAAACTGTGTCAGACTTAAAAAGTATTTTTAATTTTGAGCCGATTACCCTATTTGTTTACTGTATCAACTTTAGGAAATGAAACGGATTAGCACGCTTGCCCTCTACTTAAGTATATGGGGATGGGGATATGGGGTGGCAATAGCTGCCGAACCCAGTCTGGGGAGTTCTTTTAAAGAGTGGTGTCTGAAGCGCGAGAGCTTGTCAGATGAACCAAGAAATACGGTCGAAGTACTACTGGAAGAAGCAGGTGCGAGTGATTGTGAACAAGCTGACGATTATTTGTCGAGTCGCACTGAGCTTGACCTTAGTTCTAACCAAATAACAGATGTTAGCCCTCTATCCGGATTTACCAATCTAAGTAAACTTTACCTCAGTTTTAACCAAATAACAGATGTCAGCCCTCTATTCGGACTTACCAATCTAAATTTGCTTAATCTTGAAGGCAATCCCATCGCACAGCCAACTTGCCCAGTCAGTCCCCCAGATGTTTGTCGATTTTGAGAGAAAGCCTATCCCTACAAATACCCCAACTGATCCGTAATGGAGTCCTACCTGATGTAAGTAGAATTTTGCGTAACTCCTGTATATTTTTTAACCAAAACTGTCGGATGCAACTAAATAAACATCACTACTACTACTCTCACTCTCAACATCTATAAATACTGAATCTCTCCCCCCTGTGCTAATTTGACTCCGGTTAATTCCTTGAGTCACTATCTGTAATAGCCGTTGCGGTGTAAATGATTCCAACTCGACAAAATTACCGGATTTTAACCAGGCAAATTCCTCACCTGATAAGTCTAGTCGTGCCACTAACCCTAATTGTTCCGCCTCTTCTGCTGACTGTGGGGAGGATTGAATAAAAAGATTGCGACTATTTAAGACATGACGGGGAAGTAATCCTAAATCATAAATGGTGACGGTACTATCAGCAAACCAATTGGAACTTGTTTGCAGGTTATGAATCAGGGTGATACCATGAGGACTGGCATTATGTAGGGCGTAAACCTTTAATTCGGGATTGCGTCTCAGCATGTCTAATACCGTTGAAAAAATGCCTTGGGGATACCCAGTAATACTTAGCACCGCACAGTTATTTTCAAAGTGAAAATTATTAGCAATCAGCAGTTGAGCAATGGTAGCACTATCGCAAACGACAACTCTGTCAAAACTATAAGCGGTGATATCCGGATTAATGGATGTGGGTAAACGTTCCTGATTCGGAGGAGGTAATAGTGGCTCAACTGTACCATTAATTTGTTGCCAACGTTCTAACCAAGTTTGGAATTGACTGGGTGTGACGGAAAAACTTTGGGACAATGTGCTTTGACGACGCAACTGGCGAATTCCTAAATAGAACGATAACATCCCGACAATAATAGTGATAGCGAATTTAAAAAAAATCAGCCAATCACTTCCACTACCCTCTATGGGAGAGAATAAAAGGGATAAAATTCCATAAGCGAGGAGAAATCCACCAATAACTTGTAAAAATCGGGCATTGCGATTACGGATTTTTCGAGGCGTACTGGCAGAATTACTTATTCTGTAACAGGCAAAAATCCATAGCGGAATCCCGATGTAAGGTATAATTAAACTCAAAATCAAGGCAAATATTTGCAGCGCCAGATTATTAATTTTGCGTTTAAGTCGCTTGTTGATGAGATAGTATAATTGTTTGGGAGTAAAGCATAGAGTCCCGTTTACTGAGAGATCCGAGATGGCTTTGGCAAAAAATGGATCAGTGATTTTGGTTTGACCCATAGTTGTGGGTTCAAATACAAAAAGATGTCCACAATTTTTACATCGCCCTTGATTAGTGGTGCGGTCTTTGAGGTTATTATCAGTTTTACATTGAATACATTTCATGATTAGGCAATTTTCATCTTTAATAATTTCTGTAATTGGCTAAAAAATCAACTCACATACTCTCCATTCCTCTCCATTCCTCTGCGTACCTCTGCGTCAACCTCTGCGTCCCTCTGCGTTAAAAAAACATAATTTTGAGGTTTACTAAGGCGCACATTAGGTAAAGGGCGCACGTCAGTGCGCCCCTACGCACCTGGGAAATTAAGCAAATAACTGATTATTTAATAAAATACTATAATCTTCCCGTTTTCTAATCAACCGGTGAGTCCCCTGTTCGACTAACACTTCAGCCGGACGCGGACGATGTAAGAAATGGGACGACATGGCGTATCCGTAAGCACCGCTGTCGAGAATCGCGATAACATCTCCAATCTTTAACGCCGGGAGTTGACAATTGCGTCCCAAGTAATCCCGTGAATAGGTGGTATTTCCACAGACATCGGTGGGATACTGTTCACCCTGGTTATCGGTAAAACTGACAATTTTTCGATAGCCACCATGTACCGAAGGAACGGATAAATTCGCCACGGTGGTATCAACGCCGACGATTTGTTTGCCGTTTTGCCACTTAACAGAAACGACTTTTGCCAACAAGGACGCACATCCTGCGATCGCGGCACGTCCAGGTTCTATAATTAAGTCTATAGGTCTGCCGATTGTCTCAAGTTTCTGAGTTATCGCCTGACCAAATCCTTGCCAATCAAAGGTGACGCCATTCCCCTGATAAGGATAGCCAAATCCACCGCCAAAGTCTAAATAGTCCCAATCCGGTAATTGTTGACCAATCTCGCATAAGGAATCAATCACTTGGGTAAAGGCTTTGGTAGCATTGGTTCCGGTTCCACGATAAAAATGGATACCCTTGAGTTTTAATCCGGCTGATTGCGTAATTTTCAGCGCTTCGGGGAATTCTTCGGGTCTAACTCCAATGCGGCTATCCCCAGTTAATTCGGGTACATTTAACCGTAATCCTAAGTTTAATCGGGGTAATTTTGGGGTTAAGGACTGATAGACTTGACAGCATAAATCCAATTGGGAAATACTATCTAAATTTAAGGTGGTAATTCCCCAGTGGAGAACTTGCTCCATTTCTGGATAATTTAAATTACTGCCACTGTAAACAATCTTATCCGGGGCAAATCCCGCCTTTAAGCCTAAATAGATATCTCCGGGGGTGTTTGCATGGAGTCCCCACCCCTCTTGCTGGAAGATTTGCAGCAACGCAATATTACCATTCGTCACACTCGCAAACTGGAACCGAGTGCGCGGATAGGGGACAGCGTAAGAGATATAACGAATTGTATCCCGTATGCGATCGCCTTGATACACGTAGAGGGGTGAACCGTAGATATTCAGTAATTCTTGGTCATGATTCATGAGTCATGGGTCATTTGTTATTATTTATTTGTCATTGGTAATGTCGGCGCTTGTAGGGGCGACCCGCCTGCATTAATGAATAACTCTTTTCCTATCAATTTTGTCGGGTCGCCCTTGGTTCTGATGTGAGGGTGCAAGGATGGTGCCCCTCACCCCCAGCCCCTCTCCCACCCTGGGGAGAGGGGAGCAAGAGAGTCCGGGTTCTCCTTCTCCCATGAAACAAAAGCTCTCGCATCCTCTATTCTTCCCCGTGCAAAAAAAGCGAAGCATTCCTACATTTAGGTGTACCATTAGCACTGAGAAACCACTATAGTTCACAAACCGAATAATTTTGTAATCAACGGTTGCAACTTATTCCACGCTTCAAACAACGTCGCCGCCGTCGGTAATCCGACAATAATTCCTTTTAACATCGTCGTGGCTCGTTTCGCCATTTTCTGATTCCCCTTTTCCTGGGGATTTTTCCCCGCGTCGGCTAACATTTTTACCTGTTCTAACGCCTCCGCTTTATCGTCTTCATCTAAATTGGATTCCGCTTCAATCGCGGCTTGCAATTGTGCCAAAAGTTCTTTGATTCCCGGTTTATCCGGTTCGGGAGACTCCGGTAATTCATTGATGGCAACACTAACAGTACCGCTAATTTCACCAATGGCTGAACCTGTTATGCTTTCCCCTGCACCTGCAAGTCCACTGATTTTACTGCCATCTCCACTGGTTATGCTGATATTCCCTTTACTTTCAGACATCGTATCTCCTTGACTATAATAAGTTTGGGCTGAAATACTCGGACGCTTAATTGCTGCTTCCACTAAACTTGTCAGCATTTTAACTTGTCCATCTTTTTCCGCTAACAGTTGTTGTAGCGCCGCCGGGGACAAGGCTTGCAAATCATTATAAGTCGTGAAATAGTCGTGATGCAGTTCAGAACGGTTTGCCTGAGGTGACGTTTCCGCACGAATTAACACTTTATCGCGATGCTTTCCCCGTTTTTCAATGGATACAATATCTAGTTCAGCGTCAGGATGGGTTTCTTTAAGCTGTTGGAACGCCATGGCAATTAAACGGGGATCATCCACTTTGTTGTGATAGAGGTCAAGAGTTTGTACCATGGGCGCGATGAAGTCGGCAAATTCGCCATCTTCAAAGGTTTTATTCCAATCGTCTGGTTTGCGGCGGGGATTGGGGTCAAGGTTATCGGCTAGGCGCATGAAGACATAATCACATTGAATACCATTAAGTTGGGTTTCTGGAGTGATACCCCAATCTTCAATACAAGCACCTGTTAATGTAGCTCCGGTTAAATCCGTGTAGTCGAGTTGGGTTTGGACGAGTTTGGCTCTGGATAAATCAGTATCTTGTAAGTTGGCTTCGCTTAAATCAGCGCCGATAAAACTAGCATCGGCTAGGTTAGCGCCTTGTAAGTTAACACCGCGCAGATTTTTGCGGTCAAAGGTTTGAGCTTGTCCCTGGCGGGTAATTAATAGTTGTCGCACCTGAGCATCTTTAATATAGGTCATGCCAGGGCGAACGCGATCGAGTTTTTGGGTTTGATAAAAGCAAGTACGGGTAAGAATAGCCTGCCTCAAGTCGGTACTTTTGAGTGTTGCAGATGTAAAGTTTGCATCCGTTAAGTCAGCATGGCGAAAGTTTGTCCCACCTGTAGCAGCAAAGGCAATCGCCACTCCCCGAATCCAAGCCTCTCTTTCATCCCCCTTAATGGCTCGCCAACTAATGTAGGCACTGAGAAGTGTTCCACCGACAGCTATAGCACAAGCTACAGCGAAACTGACAGCGAAAGCTCTCGCAAAAGCTCCCGCAAAAGCAAAAGCAACAACTCCCGCAAAAGCTCCCGCAAAAGCACAAATCAAAGCACAAGCTACAGCGAAACTGGTAGAAAAAATTCCAGCTACAGTTCCAGTTACAGCGAATGCTAAAGCTACAGTGAAAGCTCCAGCTACAGTTCCAGTTACAGCTCCAGCCACAGTTCCAGCTATAGTTCCAGCTATGGCTGTATCTACAACAAAAGCCAAAGCAACAACAAAAGCAAAACTGACAACTCCAGCTACAGCTAAAGCAAAAGCTAAAGCGACAGAACCAGCGACAAAACCCTTGCGGATAGCGATAATAAAGAAGACTGCTAGCATTATCAAAGCCACCGAGCCACCAATAACATTGTTTATACTACTGCTATCAACAATGAATGCGACTAAACCACTTGCTAGTCCTGAAAGAGTTCCTGATAGTCCTGCAAGTATCCATGAACTAATAACCAAAACTGCTACCCAACGCTTTTGTAGTCCCGCCTTAGCGCCGCTAAAGTTCGCCCCCGTCAACTTAGCCTTAGTAAAATTTGCCCCTCGGATATCCGCCTCACTAAAATCTGCCCCAGAGAGGTTTTTTCCTTTAAACGATTGACCTCTCAAGTTTTCGCCACTGAAATCGCGTCTCCCAGCAGCGTATCGCTTCAAAACTTCACTGGCTTTCATTTTTCAGGGAATAGGGAACGGGGAACAGGGAATCAGGGGTGAAAGCAATGTATACTGTTCGTGGTCACAACCTGAGCTTTTTTCATACTGAATGAAACAAAGTGCAGCGAAGCATCTGGTGAGATTCTTCACTCCGCTTCAGTTCCTTCGCTTCGCTCAGGACTCAGAATGACATACTCTGACTGGAATGTCACTGATTTAAGGTTGGTGGGTTGAGCGAAGTCGAAACCCACCCTACAGCATATCCAAGGTTTTGGCGATTTCCTCATGCTTAATTCAGTGCTATTCGACTCTGACTGTGTGAGGTATAAATACGTGCCATAGCGCGTCTAAAGCAATGGTGTAGGGGGGGTTTTACCGATAACATTTTAGACACAACCCATAACTTAACTCAACCCGCCCTTATCGGAAAACAGTGTCCTTTATCCTACTACTGGCGTAGCTAACCTAATTAGGTAGATTATCATTGTACTTTATAGCTTGATCAAGATCTATGAATTATTTAGGATCATCAACCCTAACTGATCAAATTCCTATTGCCCATGGTCTAATGATTTCCGGTGAATCCCTAAAAAAATTATGTCAACACTGGCAGATTGTAGAGCTTTCTCTCTTTGGCTCAATCTTAAGGGAAGACTTTAATGCCGATAGCGACATTGATGTATTAGTGGAATTCGCAGCAGCAGCTAGAATTACATTTTTTGATCTCGATGTTATTGAGCAACAACTGAGCCAACTGTTTAACCGCCCCGTTGATGTCGTCACCAAGCCCGCCATTCAACAAAGTCATAACCCAATACGTCGCCAGAATATTTTGGCAAACTCGAAAGTGATTTATGAACAGAGATAGAGAGGTTTTGCTGGACTTGATTCGAGCCAGCCGCTTAATTTTGGAATTCTGCGAAACCTTAGATTATCAAACCTTTGCCCAAGACCTAAAAACTCAATCATCTGTCCTCTATCAAATTATCATTATTGGCGAAGCGGTGAACCGTCTATCTCCAGCATTCACTCAGGCTCATCCAGAAATTCCGATTAATGCCATTCGAGGAATGCGTAACCGAGTTGTCCATGAGTACAAAGAAGTTGATCTTAAAATTCTGTGGGAAGTCATTCAAACCAACATTCCCCAACTCCTCCAACAAATGCAAACCAGCATCACCGAAATGACAGAGTAGTCGCAATCTGTTGTACTATTTTTTAGTACCTTAAATAGAATGGCACTGACTTAAGACTGGTGGGCAATGCCTGACTTAAGACTGACCGTGTGAGGTATAAATACGTGCCATGGCGCGTCTAAAGCCATGGTGTAGGGGCGGGTTTTACCGATAACATTTTAGACACAACCGATAACTTAACTAAACCCGCCCTTCTAAGGGAACAGGTAATAGGCAATTCATCATTCATCCCGCCATTTCCAATACCATCGCCAAAACCGAGACGGTAACCAAAAGGGATGTAACCCAGAATACCCAGGTACCGTTTCATTTAACACCCTCCTACGCCAAACTTGCCACATCAACAATAACCAGAGAATTTCCCCAATTCGTCGCCCTCGCAAATAGGCGCTAAATTCCCCTTTAATCAGTTGCAGGGGTAATTGCGGTTGCCATCGTCCTTCAGCTGCTAAAATACCCGAATTTAACCAATATCCTACCTCAGACCATAATTCATTGAAACACCACGCCGTTAACGGCACCCCCATCCCCCGTTTTCCCCGCCACACCACCTCTGGCGGTAACCAAGATTCCACCGCACGTTTGAGGATATATTTTTCACAAGCACCTCGCAGGTAGAACTCCCCCGGTATCTGAAATGTCCACTCTGATAACGGAATGTCACAAAAGGGCGATCGCACCCACAATCCATGAGAGAATGCTAAGTTAGTCGCCCGTGGGTGGATATTTTGGGCGCCTTTTAACATTAACGTCGCCCGACGTAATCGGTCTAAGAGTGTAGTGGTAAACTTAGCGTCTAAAGCTTCTGCTAACCATTGTTCCGGTTGCACTGATAACGCCTGGTTTATCTGATCCTGAAAAACTTGCTCCTCATATCCCCAGAGGCGATGAAACGTTCGCAAATACTGTTGGGTAAACTCTGTATTTCCGCCGGGATGTTCTTGATTATAAACACCAGCCGCAATAATTGGTTTATTCGTCCATCCAGCAAAAAGTTGGTCGCCCCCTTCCCCATTAAAAATAACCTCTGTCTCTTGACTGGCGGCTTGACACAACAGATATAAAGGAACCGTTACCCCATCCCCAAAGGGTAAATCTAACGCCGTGGCTGTCGCTTGAATCGCTTGCTTAATCCGGCGAGGTGTCGCATCAACTTTAACCAGGGGAATATTCAGATAGTCAGCAACCTGTTCCGCATAGGGCAATTCCGAGACACCCGCTAACCCAAAATCTAAACTGTAGGCTTTAACCTTGACTCCCGCTTGCACTAATAATGCCGCTATTGTAGATGAATCTAACCCGCCAGACAGAAAAACGCCAACAGGTTCACGGGGTAAGTTTTCCAGTTGTCGATGAACGGCATTTTTTAACCGGATTTGCAGTTGGGAGATGGCTTCATCTTCATCATGAATTAACACAGAGGCGGATTGCCATTGATAATAACGCTGGGTGGTATGAGTGAAGTCATGTTGAGATGAAATTTGCCAATTTTCCAGCGTTCCGGCGGCTACGGAAAATATATTGGCTACTGGAGTCAATGGTGTGGGAACATAAGAAAAACAACTATATCCATACAACCCATGATTATTCACCTCTGGTGTTTTAAGCAGCGGTAATAATAGCTGCAACCTAGACGCAAACCAGATAACCTTTCCCTGTTTTGTCCAATAGAGAGGAACCCGTCCAAAGGGTTCGCGTCCTAAAATTAAGTGATTATTTTCTACCTTAACCCAAGCATCGGCTGAGTCGTTAAAACCAGAGGCGGATAACGCGGCGATGATACCGTCTTTATTAGTGAAGGAAGAAGGAGGATTACTGCCAATATAACCAACCTGCCCATTTAAAGCATATTTTTCAGGCAGTTTATTGATGATTTTTTTTGATTTATTCGATGTTTCCAAACCTGTCGCGACGACGAGAAGTTTGGTTAACGTCGCTTCGAGTTGATCGGGTAAATTTATACCCCAATAGCCGATAAATTGATAGGGATTACTCACAATAATCGAATCTTGAATTAATTTAAGTCAAATGGCGCTGAAATACGCATTTTAATATACCGTAGTTGTATGGCACACCGAAGCAAGATGAATTAGCATTCCATCCAGAAACTGTAGGGGCGCACTGACGTGCGCCCGATTCAATGGTCACATCTATACCCAATCTACCGTTCAAATTACTGGTCTACCCGTGAGGTTTATGGCGAAGACAACACAACTACGAACGCTATAGTAGGGTTGGATATAAAAACCCCAATAGGATTATAGGCTAAAGCCCTTACTACGAACCCAATCTAATTCATTAATTGAGGTGTGCTAAGCTGTCATGCATTTAAATTGGGTATTAGTAGCGAGCAAGATGCAAAGCCTGCGGCATGGCTTCGCTTAACGCACTACAAGGATTACGCCATTATTGACATTAAGGTTTAAATGCCGAACAGCTTACAAGGATTTCACCATAATTGACATTAAGGTTTAAATGCCGAACAGCTTACGCCAGTTGTTCAGTTAAAATAGGGAAATAGATTTTATTAATAACTCTCGTTAGAAAATGACTCAATTACCCCGCCAAACTGACCCCCCACTTCCCCCGTGGCAAACCCTGCCAACGATGTATGATTTACCCAGTGAAAATCCGGAGGAACCTGGTTTGCCTGATGAGTTCCATTTTTTGCAACCGTTGTTACTGTATTTGACGTTTTCCCCGACTAATTGGTATCCAGAACGAGTGTTTAGTGCTTGTGATTTGAATCTCTATTATGACCCGACTCATCCCAACTGGTATAAACGTCCTGATTGGTTCGGAGTTGTCGGTGTACCAAGGCTTTATCAGGAACGCGATATGCGTTTGAGTTATGTGTGTTGGCAAGAACGGGTGAAGCCGTTTATCGTGGTGGAGTTATTATCTCCAGGTACGGAAGATGAAGATTTGGGTCAAAGGGAAAGCGAATTAAGACACCCGCCGACAAAGTGGCGAGTTTATGAAGAGATTCTGCGGATTCCTTACTATGTTATTTTTAGTCGCTATACTAATGAATGGCAAGCCTTTCATCTAGTTGGTGGTCATTACGAATCCGTAGACTTGACTCAAGGCTGTTTACCGATACCGGAGTTGGGATTAAGTTTAGGCGTATGGCAAGGTGATTTTCGCGGGTTTAACCGACTGTGGCTACGGTGGATGACACTGGAGGGAACTTGGATTTCTTTACCCACGGAAGAAACAGAAATAGCCAGACAAGAAAGTGAAGTCGCCAGACAAGAAGCTGAAATAGCCAGACAAGAAAGTGAAGCCGCCAGACAAGAAAGTGAAGCTGCCAGACAAGAAACGGAAATAGCCAGACAGGAAGCTGAAGCGGCTAAACGACGGATTCAAGAATTAGCCGCACGATTACGAGAGTTAGGTATTGAGCCCGATGATTTGGGAAATAGGGAATAGGTATGATTATTTAACTGTAAACGATGATTGGTCGAGTGCGCGATCGCCTAATCTCATCCGCACTTGCCAATCCCCCAGGGTTGCAGTAGAACCCAAGCTATGACGACAATAGGTAGACCAAACCTCTCGGTCAATTTTACTGGTTTGATAGCGATTCTGATGCACGATTTGACCATTGGGGTTAATCCAATCACACTGTAAGGAAAGCTTTTGTCCCACAGGTGCGTCTTGTAAGGTAACCCGGTAGACTATCTCTTGGCGATTAAAGTCAGATATCGGTTCACAGGTTTGGGGATTTGAGGTTATGCAACTTCCAGAAGCAGACACTGCCGCGATCGCACGTTGGCGATTTACAATGAATACCGTAGAAGCCGCGATCGCACCCACTATCGCCACCCCTACTCCTATCCCAATCCAGCGATTCCGTTTTTGTTGAACGGCTAACGCTTGACGACGACGTAGCTGGATTAGCGCTTCATCCAGCAACTCTGGTGGTAGATTCAATTCCTGCAAAATCTGCTGAACTTGTTGGCGGTCAATTTCAGCCTCGTGGCGTCTGGCTAATTGATCCACCTCAGCAACGAGTTGCGTTAACTGATCTTGAGTAAGTCGTTCATCAGTCACAATTGATTACTTCTAAACCAGAAGCTTGAGACTATCTACTTTCTCTTTAACATAAAACCTCTTTTCCGTCAAGGTTAGCGCTGTGACCCAGACTCCGTGATTCATACTGAGTTGCGCTCAAACGTAGTAGATAGGAAGAGCAGGGGAAGCAGGGGGAGCGGGGGAAGCAGGGGGAGAGAAAGTTATATCTTTGAATAGCAACTTGGTATCAAAAGGATGCTTCGCTTTTTGTTCCAGGGGGAGAATTCAAAGCCTCTCTCCTTGTAGGAGAGAGGTTTGGAGAGAGGTTTTCCAGATCCCGTGAAAAGTAAGAACAAACCACACCCCCAATGACAAATGACGTAGCTTGCTTCTCAAGGACAGCGAGTTCTCCGCCGTTAACTTTAATTGTCCCCACCTACTTACTTATTCAATATCAATTTTGCGAGGGGGGGTTAGGGGTTCCTCTTTCAGGGTTTTTTGACCCGTTCTGGCATAAAACTTATATTGTTCAAGAATAATTTTTGCCAGTTCAGAGAGGGGAATCTCATGTCCCTCCAGTTTACGTTTCAGGTAATATTTGAGAGACTCGATATAAGCTAAACCCAGCGCCAAGGTTAACGCGGCGGCGGTAGAGGCGGAAATTGCACCGCCCACAATTGTCCCAGCACCCGGTATCATTTTAAGTAAATTCGCCGCGATCGCTCGACCCACAGTTGCCACACCGCCCACTCCGACAATGGTTGAGAGTACGGTGCTAGTAAAAGCACGATCAAAAGGTAACCCAAAGATAGCCGTGATATTTGCTAGCATCACGGTTTGCATGGTAACTAATATCGGTGCATCAGAAAAAGGAATCGGAGACGCGCCGACTAATGCAGAACCCGCCACATATCCCGTCACATATTTAAAGGCTTCCCCAGCTTTTAAGGTAATATTGCGACTCTGTTCTCTCAGAAATGCCTTGCGTGCTTCGGTAGACAGAAGATTAGCCGTTACTTCGACAAGATGGTCTAAACCATGGGCTTTAATTGTATACTCATCATCGATGGGTTTAGGTTGAGCAAGAACCGCAACAATCTGAGAAACGGGTAAATTTTTACTATCCAAAAAGACTTGAAACTCGCTGCGCTTTCGGGTTAAGGTTTGGGTTACGACTAAAATAATTGGTACATCTTGTAGTTGTAGCTTATTCAGCCATTCTTCCTCGACTTCATCAAATCGTCCCGCCTCATGTTCTAAACAGTACCAAATCACATGAATATGTTCTTGGGCGGCTTGTAACCGTTGCGTTTCAATCAATTCCGCGACATCTAAGCGCACCTGTTGAATCTGTTCTGGATTGAGTTCAAGTCCAGGTGTATCGTAAACCGTAATCGGACATCCTTTTTTCCGGTAGCGTCGGATGGTTTGGGTAACCGGATAACCCACCCCAGTTTCGGCTAGACGAGATTGGAAAATAGCATTAATCAGCGTACTTTTGCCCACACCTGTTTTGCCAATTACCAGCACATTACACTGTCCCGTGTCCTTTCCGGCATCTTCGTAGGCTTCGCTCATTTTGTCCAAAAGCTGATCAACTGAAAAATCCTCTGCCATTCCCAGTCATTCCTTGGTCGTTTGATCTGATAGAGCCACGCTATCCACTGTTTTCTTAGTGTATCAAGTTGTGCGATCGCGCTCCTTACTTATAGCAGTAAACACATCGATTAGGACTTTCGGCACCATTGTAGAGACGCGCCATGGCGCGTCTCTACATTACATTGCTTATCAAAGTGAGGACAAACAGCGGAAACCGCATGAATTGAACCCTTTTCATCTCGATACGCGGCGACTTTGTTCCCATCAATGGTGAGCAGTTTCCCTTCCCCTTTGCTAACATCAGCAAAAGAGGACTCATCTAACCCCCAGAGACTAAATCCCGTGGCGACATAAAATGAACCAAGAGCGATCGCAGGACTATACCTCGACTCATCCCTCTGCGCCCCTATCACCTGGCGCTGAGAAAACCCAAACGCCCTCTAACCCTACTCATACCCCCACATTGTCCCCAGCCAATCCATCGGAAAAACCAACCTACACAGAAAAGTCAACTCGCCTACAAGCCTGGAGTCAGTTGATTAAATCGGTGACACCTTATATTTGGGTGGCGGTGATCCTAATTGTGATTATCCCGCTGATCGGAAGTGGTTTTATTGCCAGTTCATTATCAACCGATGCGGGAAGTTCACAGAAGCCGAACCATGAGGTTGTCACCATTGAACGGACTGTACCGGATCAGGATAAAATCGATCGCGCGATCGCAACCGCGATTACCCATGCTCATCATACCGCTGAACGGTTTGCCTCAGACCAACTCGATGGGTGGATTGATCAACTCATGAGTCGCGTGGATGACAATTTTTTGGATTGGTATTTTGATTATTTTAATCAAAAGAAACTGGAGTTTAGCGCTCCCTTTGTCTGGGTATCTTCAGCCGTTTCCCACTGGATTGATACCACAAAACCGACTCCAAATCAAGCCGTCGCCGAAAAAATGACGGAGGAATTCCAAACGGAATTTACCAAACGAGTCCTCCGCCCTAAAATTGCCCAACTTCAATTGGAACATATCACCAGAGATACGGTAAATTTGTATATTGCTGACTTAGAAAACAACATTTCCAACATTCAAACTCAGTACCAGATTCCGCAAGGCGAATGGGAGCGCTATTTGGATGATATTGCGGTAACGATCCGAGATACAGAAGGCAATCTGTCTAATTTATCGTTAAAAGTTTTAGTTGGCGGAAGCACTTACTTATTTGCCAAAGCCATGATTCCCGTTGTCACTAAAATTGGCAGTAAAGTTGCCGTATCTTTTGCCGGAAAAGCCTCCGCTAAAATGGCAGCAAAAACGGGCGGCGCTGTAGCTGGTAAATTCGGCGCTCAGTTTCTTGATCCGATTGTTGGCGTAGGAATTATTATCTGGGATGTTTGGGATTATCAACATACCGTAAACGTTGAGCGCCCTGTTTTGCGGGAAGCGATTCGGGATTATTTACAAGAAGTTAAGGCGTCCCTATTGGATAATCCAGATAATGGCATTATGGCAGCGATTTATCAGTTAGAGGGAGGGATTTTGAAGTCGGCTTGTAGTAAGGGCTTTAGCCCTATATTCTGTTAGTGTTCCTGTCCGATATCACCAAATCGACAATTAAGGGACGATGATCTGAACCAATATCTCCGCCAGTGCGAATAGCTAAAACGTTAATTTCTGGACTAATCAGACAATGATCCAGAGGAATCTGTAGCATTGGCGCACCCTGGGGCCAAGTAGGGAGAATACCAAAACCCGATCGCGCATTTTTCAATCCAGTCTGACGGATAAATTTGCGGTAATAGGGAGACCACATTGTTGTATTCAAATCACCGATGACGGCATGAATAGTGTTGGTTGAACTTATCACCTTTTCCAGTTCTAAAAGTTGCTGATTGCGTGACTTAAAATATTCCGCATTAATCGGCGGTAATGGATGAGTGGCAATAATAGAAACAGTTTGTCCTTGCCACTGTACCTCAGTAAAAATAGAAGGGATATCATACTCGGTGAACGATTTAATATCCGTATTCCTCAGGGGAATCGCACTGTAGACAGCAATGCCAAAGTTATCAAATCTCGGATACACAATCTGGTAAGGAAGGAGAGGCTTAAGCGCTTCTAGTTGCTTTGACCAAATTGGATTAATTTCCTGGACAACGAGCAGTTGAGGCTTTTCGGCTTTGACCAGGGAGATAAACTCAGCATAACGCTGGTTATCACTATAGACATTTGCCAGTAACACTCGTAAGGGTTGTCCTGAAGGCGTATTAATTGGCGAAAATTGGGGAATATACCAGGGAATAACCTCTACAGCATTAAGGGTTAAACAAAATAAACTGATCAACCACCAGGTTTTTCGTCGTGCGAAGGACAATAAAAGGAAAACAATACAACTAATTACGAAGTATTGCACTTTGAAGTGGGAGATTAATTCAAAATATCGGTGAAATTCTCCCAGATAAGCGACTAAGGATAAGAGAAAACAAGGAATGAGTCCTGTGAGTCCTAAGCCAAAGGCGATATTCTTGATTTCAATTTTTCGGGATGTTGGTTGAGAGAACCAGAAGTGTTTCATATCGAGTTGCTGTAGTGGTACAGTAAGTGGTCATACATTGAGATAGTATTAGTAGCGAGCAAGATGCAAAGCCTGCGGAATGGCTTCGCTAAACGCACTACGAGGACTTCGCCATGCTTAACATTAAGGTTTAAATCCAAACAACTTATCCTCGCCATAGCCAGGGAAGTTGTTGTCATCTATTTCTGATTCCATCTCCCTTATGCAAAAGGGAGTATCCTATAATTACGGTAAGCACAACCTCAATGGGAGGATTTCCTCCAAAACACTAGAAAGTTACAGCCCTAAGCCAGAAATCTTCACATCAGCGAAACTACACTGTCATAAGCACGTCACAACAAGTATCTATATTGATAAATGTCAGCGATAGGTCATTGTGATTCCTTCCCAAGCAACGGATTCACTCCGCCGACGCCAGACTCGGTTAATACCTTATCCGTAAATAATTATCACAAAGTCAATGGGGGTGTTAGCCATGGGTAGGAGAGAGTTGATCCTAATTCGGGTTTTCTCTATCTGGAAACGAATTAACCGAACTCCGACAAACTGTAACTGACATCATCCAAATCAATCCTATTTCAACAGCAGAATCATTATGGTACTCAACACGAAAACATCTCAATCTCATGACAGTGACGCTTCCCCAGTAAAAAAAGCTGTCACCTATCTATCCCTGATGTTACTAGGCGCTGGTGTTTCCTTTGGCGCCAACTCTTTCATCTCCGGTAATCCTCAAGTTTCAGCCAACTCCATTGTTCCCCAATCCTCTCAGGTTTTGGGAGGAATCATTCCTCCAGCTAACCTGTCCACTCCCCAAAACAGCAATTTTATTACTAAGGTTGTGGATACTGTGGGACCCGCCGTCGTGCGGATTAACGCCTCCAAAACTGTGACCTCTCAAGTTCCCGATGCATTTAATAACCCGTTTTTCCGCGAGTTCTTCGGCTCTCAATTGCCGGAACAACCGCAGCAGCGAGTAGAACGGGGAACGGGTTCGGGGTTTATTATCAACACCGATGGGATGATTCTCACCAATGCTCACGTTGTTGATGGTGCGGATCAAGTGAATGTGGTTCTCAAAGATGGTCGCACATTTGCTGGGAAAGTGCTAGGAACTGACCCCGTAACTGATGTGGCGGTGATCAAAGTTGAAGCCGATAATCTCCCCATTGTTACCTTAGGGGATTCAGAACAACTCAAACCGGGGGAATGGGCGATCGCGATCGGTAATCCGCTAGGATTAGATAATACCGTCACCACAGGTATCATCAGTGCGACAGGACGTTCTAGTGCTGAAATAGGCGTTCCCGATAAGCGCGTCCAATTTATCCAAACTGACGCCGCAATTAACCCCGGTAACTCAGGCGGACCCCTGCTAAATGCATCCGGTGAAGTGATTGGGATGAATACAGCCATTATTCAAGGCGCTCAAGGCTTAGGATTTTCCATTCCGATTAATACAGCGCAACGAATTGCCCAACAATTAATTGCTAACGGGAAAGTTGAACATCCATTCTTAGGAATTCAGATGGTTACATTAACCCCTGAGTTGAAAGAAAACATCAACAAAAATCCAAATTCGGGTCTTACCGTTGATGAAAGCCAAGGAGTGCTAATTGCCAGAGTGATGCGGAATTCCCCTGCTGATAAAGCTGGATTGCGAGCCGGGGATGTGATTCATAAAATTAATGGTGAGTCGATCAAAGATGCCGAAGATGTCCAAAAGGTTGTAGAAATGACTCCAGTAGGTAGTGATTTAAACCTAGAATTACGCCGCGATCGCAAAAATGTTGAGGTAACAGTACAACCCGGTGCTTTACCAACTCAGATGCAGCAGTAAAGTTCATCAAAAATAGTAGAGACGTGGCATGATAGTTGTAGAGACGTTGCATGCAACGTCTCTACAGTTCCCGGTGTCAATTCCCTTCAATTCCCTGTTGCACCATTTGTTTAGTTACGGGAGAGGAAGTCAGATCCAGAGTCTTGGGGTAGGTTTTCAAGATGCTTTCCACCGTCGCCTTCCATAAATCAGACAGAACTTGACGCCAAGCCTGACGCTGGAGGGTATGTGATTCCTGATTGCACCATTGTGCGATCGCCCCGGATAAATCTTTAATCTGATCCGGTAACGGTGCTATCCACTCCTGTAACTGTGCCAAATCTTGAGCTGAAAACAAGTCACGCTGATTATTTAATAGTTCAAGAAAAGCGGCAACTTTTTGTTTCTGAAATGACTGTTCTGTCTGTTGTACAACCTCTAGTGGTAAATCTTGCAGTTGGGCAATTTGCGGCAACCTTAATCCAAATTCTATCATGCGCGGTATCGCGGCTAACTTGGCTTTGATTTCACCTTCTTCTAAGGCTTCTTGATAAACTTTAGTTTGCTTGAGTTCACTTAAGCTGAACATCGCTTCAATCTCCTCGCGGCTTTTTTGGGGTAGTTTGTAAACAAGGATTGTCTCAATTAATTTGATGAGGTTGCGCTGGCTTGCTTCATCATCTATCTGTATTTGAGCTTGTGCGACTAATCGTCTTGCTCGTTCCGGTGCAGTTTCCTCATCCTCAATCACCAGCTTAATCATTTCAATTCCAAGGGAACCGGATGGGGTTTCTCCTAATTCATCAATGTAAATGCGTTTGACGCGATTGAGGGCAAGGATTTCACCAAATTGAAACGCTTGTTCTCGTTCAATCCTACGAGTAGGATAGATCACGACAACCTGCCAAGGGTGAGGCGGTTGGTATTGCCTCAAGTAGAGAAAGAGTTCACCAAATAATCGATAGTATAACGCTTCATCGGGTTGAAACTGAACTTCCAGCAGATAGAACGGTTTTTCGGCGTCTTCTGTCGTGGGTAAGAACAAACCGTCTAACCGGAAGGAGGGTTGTTTGATTTCACGGGAGGTGAATTCATAAATTGTAGCTTCCTCTGGGTCTGAATCAATGAGTTCAAATAAAATACCTGGAAATTCGAGAAACAGGTTATAGAAGATGGTGTCGGTTTTCACGCTGAATTGCTGGACATGGGCGTTCTGAACATTGACCACTATGCCAGGAGCGATCGCGAAAAATTCCTATCACCGTAATCTTGACAAATTGACAGGTTTACCCAATTAGGCTACATTAACTAAACGTAAGCCACCATTTGGTCAAACATAGGACATAATCGCCATTATTATGAATGCAGGTACGAGTTCATTTTTCCCCTTGCAGGTGTTTGAGTTTGAGGTGGTGAGGGTTGATAAACAGGGGACTATTATTGACCGCAGTTCGGAGCAAGCTCAATATTTCCGCGAAGATTTAGGCAATGGCGTCACACTGGATATGGTGGCGATTCCAGGGGGTACATTCCTAATGGGTTCTTCGGCAACAGATAAGAAGCGGTATGAGCGTGAAAGTCCTCAACATTCGGTAACAATTCCGCCCTTTTTCATGGGGAAATATCCCGTGACTCAGGCACAATGGCAGGCTGTTTCTAATCTACCTCAAGTCAATAAAGAACTCAATCCTGATCCTTCTAGATTTAAAGGAGCCGATCGACCCGTTGAGCAAGTATCGTGGTATGATTGCATAGAATTTTGTCAACGCTTATCGCAGTACACAGGACGAAACTACCGACTTCCCAGTGAAGCCGAGTGGGAATATGCTTGTCGGGCGGGAACAACAACGCCCTTTCATTTTGGTGAGACGATTAGCACAGATTTAGCTAATTACGACGGCAAATTTACTTATGGTGAGGGTGCTAGGGGTAAGTATCGTGAACAGACTACCCCAGTCGGGAGTTTCCCCGTAGCGAACGCCTTTGGCTTATTTGATCTGCACGGAAATGTGTACGAATGGTGTAGTGATCATTGGCATGATAACTATATAGATGCGCCGTCAGATGGTCAAGCTTGGTTAATTGATGATCATCAGAAGCATTTTAGAGTGATGCGCGGTGGTTCATGGTTTGATGATCCGTGGTTCTGTCGTTGTTCCCTGCGCTTCAGAAACGTGCCAGACTACGGGTTTCTCGATATCGGGTTTCGGGTTGTTTGTACGGCGGCGTGAATTGTTTAGCTACACCTAGGAAAAGGGCGGGTTTTGTTAAAAGGTTATCGGTGATATGTTTAATTGAATCCTTAAACCCGCCCCTACAGTATTTATTGATCGGCTACACCTAGGAAAAGGGCGGGTTTTGTTGAAAGGTTATCGGTGATATGTTTAATTGAATCCCTAAACCCGCCCCTACAGTATTTATTAATCGGCTACATCTAGGAAAAGGGCGGGTTTTGTTGAAAGGTTATTGGTGATATCTTTAATTGAATCCCTAAACCCGCCCCTACAGTATTTCTAATCTAAACCCTGGTAATATTTCCTCCCCTGACAACACAACAGGCATCGCTACAACGTCCACACCTGTTCCCTCTCGATAAATCTCCACTTGCCGATCCTGGTAATTAATTAACCACCCTAAACGCAAACCACTTGCCAAATATTCCTGCATCTTATCCTGAAGTGGCTTTAAGTTTAATACGGTGGTCATAATTGTATGGAATAGCAGAACGTTTGGTCTCAAGAGCCATATTTTCCCTAATTATAAATGCTCAACATACCGCTTCAACTCCCGCGCCATGCGTTGCATTCCCCGATGCTCATCTTGCCGGATAAAGGGGACAAAAACACGAGTGAGAATACCCAAAAAACGGCTTGTGTGAACATATTTAGTCCGACTCAAACCAATCTCTTGTAACTCAAATACGTACTCACTGCGAAAACCAGGAATCGATGAAACCCAGCGCAGACAAATTCCGGGTTGTAAGAGTGTGATCAAGGGTTCAAATTCCGTTTCTTCATCCTTGGGTAATCGTCGTAATGACAGGGACACTGCTTGTCCTTTTTCCAAGGGCTGTTCGGGTTCGCGGTCAAATAGAAACGTGTTCCAATACTTCCACTGCTGTTTGTCTAACAATACCTGCCACACTTGTGACTTGGGAGCATTTATTTCGATTTCAGTATAGAGACTTGCCATAATAAAAAAGTAATAAATCAATTGTGGGGGCGGGTTTAGGGACAATTGTAGGGGCGGGTTTAGGGACAATTGTAGGGGCGGGTTTAGGGACAATTGTAGGGGCGGGTTTAGGGACAATTGTAGGGGCGGGTTTAGGGAATCAATTCAGCTAGTCACCGATAACGGAACAACAAAACCCGCCCTCCCCACCACTAACGGAACAACAAAACCCGCCCTCACCACCACTAACGGAACAACAAAACCCGCCCTCCTCACTTTCCCTTGGATTGGGAATTAGGTCTACAATTGAAAGCTTGAAACCCGAAATCAATCCAGCATGGCAGACCTGACACCGAATTCCAGTTTCAGTTTAACGATTCGTATCCAACTTCCCAACCGCTCTGGGATGCTCGCCACCGTTACTCAGGCGATCGCACAAGTGGGGGGTAATCTGGGACAGATTGATCTGATTCACCAAACCCACAAAGTTACGACTCGTGAAATCACCATCGATGCGACGAGTACCGAACACGCTGAACAGATTGTGCAAGCGGTTAAGGAACTTAACCATATCAAAGTGATCGATGTCTACGATCGCACGTTCAATCTACATCGAGGGGGCAAAATCAGCATCGAGAACAAACTCCCCCTGAAAACCCAAGCTGATTTAGCTATGGCGTATACGCCAGGGGTGGGTCGAATTTGTAACGCGATCGCAGAAGACCCTCAACAAGTTTACTCCCTGACCATTAAAAGTAATACAGTAGCGATTGTTACAGATGGTAGCGCTGTATTAGGGCTAGGAAACTTAGGTGCCGAAGCCGCATTACCCGTGATGGAAGGGAAAGCGATGCTGTTTAAAGAATTTGCCGGAATTGACGCCTTTCCTATATGTCTGGCAAATCAAGACACCGACACAATTATCGAAACCGTTAAAAACATCGCTCCTGTTTTTGGCGGGATTAACCTGGAAGATATCAGCGCCCCCCGTTGCTTTGACATTGAAGCCAAACTGCGGCAAGTCTTAGATATTCCTGTGTTTCACGATGATCAGCATGGAACCGCCATTGTTAGCCTCGCGGCGTTAATTAATTCCCTGAAACTGGTGAAGAAATCCCTGGAAGAGGTGCGAATTGTGATTAATGGTGCTGGCGCAGCGGGAATTGCGATCGCGCGGTTATTGCGTCAAGCTGGGGCGAAGATGATTTGGATGTGTGATTCCAAAGGGATTCTCTCAACCAAACGCACGGATTTAACGTCCCAAAAGCAGGAATTTGCCGTTGAATCCAGTGGTACTTTAGCCGGTGCAATGGTGGGGGCGGATGTGTTTCTCGGCGTCAGTGTGCCCGGTGTTTTGACCCCAGAAATGGTACATTCGATGGCACGAGATCCAATTGTCATGGCAATGGCAAATCCGATCCCCGAAATTCAGCCAGAATTGGTGTTAGATGATGTAGCCGTTATGGCAACGGGGCGCAGTGACTATCCCAATCAGATTAATAATGTTCTGGCATTTCCTGGTGTTTTTCGTGGCGCCCTCGACTGTCGCGCTTCAGTAATTACCAGTACGATGTATCTAGAAGCGGCAAAAGCGATCGCGTCGTTGATGTCTACCACAGATTTAGACGCTGAACATATTATCCCATCTGTTTTTGATCAGCGCGTCGTGACAGCCGTTTCAGCCGCCGTACAACAAGCTGCACGGAATGAAGGGGTAGCAAGGCGGTAAACACTGATTTCACGGATTTACGTCATTTGTCATTTGTCATTTGTCATTTGTCATTCGTCATTCGTCATTTGTCATTTGTCATTCGTCAGGGAACACCTCGACTTCGCTCGGTGTGTCACAGGGAACCGGGAACAGGTAAGGTAGAGTTTTGAGTTAACTTCCTCATCTCCCCCAGCTAAGAGACGTAGCATGCTACGTCTCTACATTGCTCCCTCTGCTCCCCGCAGCACTTATTTAGCAAGCCCTAAATAGTTATTAGTACCCCATGGGTAGAGGATTGTTATATTACAAGTTTAGACATTGGCTAATTTTTAAGATCACCAGTTTCTTCTTAAGTTTACTGGTTACTCAATTATCTGGATGTCAAATTATATCAACGATTAACAACGGTTTCCATAATTCTCGAATTTCTAGCGAAAATGCTGTTCCTGTACAATTTACTTTCCCGTTTGAGTTAGAGTCGGGACATGATTTTTCTCAGGGGTTAGCGGCGGTTAAGTTGGAGGGGAAGTGGGGCTATATTAATCAAAGCGGAAATTGGGTAATTCAACCGCAATTCGAGTTGGCTGATTCGTTTAATGAAGGGTTAGCCCCGGTCAAAGTTGATGGGAAATGGGGTTATATTGATCAAACAGGTAACTGGGTAATTTCAGCCAAATTCGATGGCGCTAAATCGTTCGCCGAAGGATTAGCTCCGGTTAAACAAGGTGAGGATTGGGGCTATATCGATAAAACTGGCACGGTAATAATTTTACCTCAATTTTACGATGCTGATTTGTTTTCGGAAGGATTGGCAATTGTTGAAAATAATAATCAGTATGGTTATATCGATAAAACCGGAAACTGGATTACTCCACCTCAATTTCAGGAAGCAAAACCGTTTTCTGAGGGGTTAGCTACGGTCAAAGTTAATAATCAGTATGGCTATGTCGATAAAACTGGAAACTGGGCGATTCAACCTCAATTTCAAGATGCGAGTTCTTTTTCCGAAGGCTTGGCGTCTGTAACTAATCAAGCGATGAAATCGGGGTATATTAATCATCAAGGCGAGTTTGTGATTATGCCTTATTTTGATTGGGCGGGGGATTTTGTCCAAGGTGTGGCTGGAATCTCGATGCACGATAAAATTGGTTATATTGATCAGCAGGGAAATATGCTAATTGCTCCCCAGTTTGATAACACGTATAACTTTTCGGAAGACTTGATCGCGATCAAAATAGGTGACAAGTGGGGTTATATTAACAAAATAGGTAATTTAGTCATCAAGCCTCAATTTGATAGTGCTTGGTCATTTCAGCAGGGGGTAGCCAGAGTTAGAATTGATGACAGGTACGCTTTCATCACTCATCCTCTCAAATAATAAATTATGAGGATAAGATTAAGAAAATTTATTGTCAATAATCATGCAATTCTTGTAGTGCGAGCATCTTGCTCGCTACAAATACCCAATTTCAATGTATAGCGGTACTAAGACAGGTTAGGACATTCTTGAGTGTTCCCTGTTCGCTGTTCCCTCTGGGACTAACTAACGTATCCTCGTAGTGCTATATGACAGTAAAGACGTTGTATGAAACGTCTCTACATTCGGATTGCCAATATGAAAACACTATAAATTTATTCCGACGGACTGTCTTCCTCTTCAGAATCATTGGAGGAATTTTCAGATTCTGTTTCCTCATTGGGAGAAGCCGTTTCATCCTCTATTGACTGCTTTTTCTCTTCAGAAGAGGACGGCTTTTCAGGAGAGGGAGATGCGGACGGACTTTGGTTAGCCGGTGTCGGTGTTGGTTCAGAGGTTGATTCCTCTGTTTCAGTATCAGAGTTATTAGGAGTAGCTTGGTTTTCAGAGGGGTCTGTTTCCTCTGTAGCGGGTTCTGTTTCCTCTGTAGCAGGTTCTGTTTCAGACGTTGATTCCTCGTTTTCCGTATCGGATGGCTCAGTTTCTTCAGGTGTTTCCTCTTTTGTTTGTTCCCATTCGGATAAGGGGCGATTGACAGCATATTCAAAGTCCATGGGGACTAAAAAAACATTTGATTTTTGCGATTTGTCGGAAAACGGATCAACTTGAGCATAGAGAAAACTGTTATTAAAATCTGGTTTTCCTAAAAGAATTTCATGGGTTTCATCGTTGTTCAGTCGCACCGTTACCATGGCTTGGGGTTTGTCTAAGCCATACTCCTTAAGGTTTTCCGGGGAGACATTGGGAATTATGCGATCGCTCTTTCCTTCAACGAGTAAATTCAAGAGAAATGCAACTGATGGATCACTGGCGGGGACATCCTTCGGTTCCGTCATGCGCCAACCGGGTTCAGGTTCACTCACCCGTTCAAATTTTCGGCTTTCTTCCTGGATATAAATGTTAACCCGTTGAATCTCATCTTCTTCAAAGCTAAACAGTTGCTTTTCGGCTTCCTTCGCGGCTTCCCGTTGGGGAGTTCCTACGATTTCATAAAAGTAGACAAACCCTCCCAGGAAAAGGGCGAGGATTAATAACATCCAAGTAGTCTTCTGTAGCTTCATTGGTTATTCGTCATTTGTCATTGGTCATTCATCAATCGTCATTACCCCTTTGCGTCCATCTGCGTCAACCTCTGCGTCCCTCTGCGTTAAAAAAACATAATTCCGATGCGAACATTTTATATCACTCGGTCGGGGCGGGTGTAGGGTGCGTTAGCGTTAGCGTAACGCACCATTTCAAAAGATAGTAGTAAAACCCGCCCCTACAGATGTACCTTTACCGCCGTAACCACCACAGCATCCCTGCGGTCAAAAAGCCAAACGCTGGAACAATTAACAGGGCTAACCATCCCAATATTCCGGATTGGACTGGTGTTAAGTTAATTCGGCGGTCTTCTGGTTCTTTGGGACTAATCGAAAGGGCTTGTTCATCTCGCTTACTTAACCAACTCACGGAGTTGATAAAAATATCAGGATTGAGTTGCTGATCAAACCAACTATCTGTGGCAAAGTTTGAATTACCATACACAATTAATCGTGATTCAGCTTCGTCTTCTTTAGCTTGAGACTCATTGGTCTGGATTGGTGAAGGTGAGGCTTCTGGGGATTCCTCTGGCGAAGCCGTTGGAGATGCTTCTGGAGTTTCCGCTTCGGGTTCATCGGTGTCTTCTGGCGACACTTCTGGAGTTTCCGTTGCTTCGGGTTCATCAGTTTCTTCACCTTCAGCTTCTGGAGTTTCGGTGGCTTCAGGTTGATCAGTATCTTCGCCTTCAGCTTCTGGAGTTTCGGTGGCTTCGGGTTCTGATTTCGATGAAGCGGTAGACGATTCAGCTTGGCGACTTAACGCCACACCTAATACTAAAGGACCGGGGCGATCGCCTTCTTGTTCGTTAAACTCCAACGGTTGTTGTTCTGGCGTATTTTCCGCCCAACTTTGGGGGTTTGTGATCACCAAAGGAGTTTCCTGAATCCCTTCTACAGGTTGCGTGTCCACCGGTTGCGCTAAGGGATAAATCGAAAAGCCAGTTCCAAAATCTTGGGTAATTGGATGATCGCCATATTGCGTAACCAAGGGGGTTGCTGGACCCAAACCGACTAACCTCCCTTGACCCGACGCATCAATCACAATCTGATTCGTCAACATCACTCCCCAATCTGACAGTAAGGGTTCTAATCCGGGATTAGTATCGGGATCTATCATCACTAACAGACTTCCCCCATCAGCCAAATAGTCTTCTAACGCTTGCACTTCCGGTTCAAACAGCGCTCGTTTGGGTCCAGCGATGACGATTAAAGACGCATCATCGGGAACGGCTGGCTGTTCAGCGAGATTCAGGGGTTCGACGGTGAAGTTTTTTGTCTCTAACGCACTTACGGCTTGAGATAATCCACCTTCGTCTGACGCTTCTAACGGGCGTTCACCATGACCTTGGAGAAAATAGACCTTATCCGTGCGATCGCCAGTGATGCGTTCAATTGCATTGGTTAGTTGAACTTCCGATAACCGTTCCCCTTGGCTAATGGTTTGGACTAACTCGCGTTGATTCCCATATTCTAAGTAAACCTCCCCGATATAATTTACATTAAACTTTTGGGCTAATTCAGGTTGTAGCTGGGGGTCAATAAACTCAAATTCTAAATTTGATCCGTAGCGGCGGTAGTTTTCCAGGAGTTCTTGATCGGCGGGATTAGCGGGACTCTCAAACACCCAAACTTTCACCGATTGATCTAAGTTTCTCACCACCTGCTGTGACTGGGGTGAAAGGGTAAATAGTTGATTTTCGGTTAAATCAATCTGTACCCCATAACGCACGCCTAAAAAGTTAATTAACCCGATAATCACAAACATGGCTAAGGTGGCAATTATCGCATTAGTTCCCACTTGAGTGGAACGGCGTCCCCAAAAACCAGGGGCGATTTGATCTAGAAGTAGGAACCATAAGCCAATGATCAATAGCCCCGCAATTAGCAGCGCTAAGGAGACAGGAGACCACTCACCCGCCACTTCTTGGGCGGTAATTCCCATGATTGTCAGGATCGGTCCGAACCAAAATAGATATTTTAAATACGTCCACTTAATCGGCTTTGTTGTCATAGTTTATAGCGTTTTGATTGTGTAGGGGCGGGTTTTACGATTATTGTTTCTGACCTAACCCAGATTTGACTAAACCCGCCCTGACTGAGTGATAAAATAGTTACAGGTTTGTCATCAATACCAAAATGCTTAGGGCGCTAAAGCGCAACTACGAACTTAAGATCGCTGAAAGCGGAAAGCTTCAATAGACTGAGCGGTGAGGAATATGCCCAAAAAGATATAACTAGCAAATAAAATAAGACTACTGGTATCCAGAACACCCCGAACTAAATTGGTATAATTCTCCATCAACGATAAATAACCTAACGCTTCGCCAAAAGCACCACCGATAAGATTAGCAATTAAATCAATTACCCAGAGGAACAATATTAAAACAAACGTGAGGAAAGCTGCCAGGATTGAGCTATCGGTTAACGATGAAATAAACATTCCCAGGGAAAGCACCGATGCGGCGAGTAAAATTAATCCAGCATGGGCTAATAAGGGAACCCAGGGTTGAATGGGTGGATTAGCGGCATTCAAGGCAATCACTTCATACAGGAGTAACGGTAGCACCATAATCGTAAAGAAGGTTAGCACGCCTAATAGTTTGCCCACGGCTACCGCCCAATTTGTCACTGGCGAAGTTGCCAGCAGTTCTAACGTTCCCCGCTTGCGTTCCTCGGAATAAAGTCCCATGGAGAGAATGGGGAGAACGAATAAAATCAGAGAACCCATGACACTCAAAAACATATTCAAAAACTCATACGCCACATCCACAGGAGGTGTAGGCATTCCCAGTTGATCGCGTTGCGCTACTTGCTGAATAATCCCATCGGGACTTAATAGAATCCACACGAAAAAGAACCCCGACAATAGCCAGAAAAACCCAGCCACTATATAAGCCAAAGGTGAAGCAAAATAGCCCTGCAATTCCTTGCGGAAAATTGCCACAATATTGCCAAAGAGTATACGCATTAACGATCTTCTCCTGATTGGGGAACGTCTGACTCAGGAACCTCTGATTCAGGGACTTGGGATTGAGAAACATTGGATTCAGGGACTTCTGATGGAGAATCAGAGATAGGCGATTCAGCTAAATTGTTCCCTGTCTCTATTTCCAGGTTCTCCGCCCTCCGTTCCTGAGTCGTCAGTTCTAAAAAGACATCTTCCAGGGTAGCGCGAGTGCGGCGCATTTCATGCAATCCGATCCCAGCGCCCACGGTAACAGCCGCAATATCTCGTCCCGGATCAGTACCCGGTACCGTCACAATCCGAATTAAGGAGCGATTTGGGGGTAACTGTTGAGTGGGGACAATTTCGACTAAGCAGACTCCCTGCAACACTTGTAATAGCTTTTGCAGTTGAGTTGCATCCCCATCCACTTCTAACTCATAGCCCGCCCCTCCCGTCAACTGCGCCATCAGGTTTTCTGGGCTATTGGTGGCGACGATTTTACCTCGGTTGATAATGGCGACGCGACTACAGGTCATGCTCACCTCTGGCAGAATATGGGTAGACAGGATAATCGTATGTTCACCTGCAAGGCTTTTGATCAAGTTGCGGACATCAATAATTTGCCGAGGATCGAGTCCGACGGTGGGTTCATCTAAGATAATCGCGGGTGGATCATGGACGATCGCTTGAGCAATTCCGACTCGTTGACGAAATCCCTTGGAGAGTTTGCGGATCAAGACTTTGCGCTTTTCCACTAGGTTACAGCGTGCGATCGCCATCTTCACCCGCTTAGTGCGATCGCCTGCGGATACCCCTTTGAGACGGGCGACAAAGTACAGGAATCCCTCAACCGTCATTTCCGGATAAAGGGGAGGCGTTTCCGGTAAATAGCCGATGCGTTGACGAACAGCCAGAGAATTTTCATGGACATCATACCCAGCAATTCGGGCGGTGCCACTGGTGGCGGGTAAATATCCGGCTAAAATCCGCATGGTAGTTGTTTTCCCCGCACCATTGGGTCCGAGAAATCCCAGGATTTCCCCCGGTTCCACCTTAAAACTGACATCCTGAATTGCTGGAGTGACGCCATAGAGCTTGCTCAGACGATCCACTTCGATCATAAAGATTCCACTGGAGAGGATAGATATTTTTTAGGCTAACGTTTATCAATCATACATAGTCCGACTACTGATCAACTGTAGGGGCGGGTTTAGGGAATCTGTAGGGGCGGGTTTAGGGGCTAAATTCAGATATTCACCACTAACGGAACAACAAAACCCGCCCTCCCCACTCATCCGCCGCCAGCCGCAACACCTGAAACGCCACCGGAGAATCCCGGCGCAACCGTTCCAGCATTTCCTCCCGCAACCTGGCATAATTGCAGCGCACCAGAACCAGGGAGAATCGGCGTCTACTGACAAACCGCATCACCCGGATTATAGACTGCAACGCGCGATCGCACTGATAAGCTGTCATGCATTTAAATTGGGTATTAGTAGCGAGCAAGATGCTCGCACTACAAGGCTTTCGCCGTTATTGATATTAAGGTTTAAATGCCGAACAGCTTACCATGGGTAAGACTCTCGGCGCTACCCCACCGCCAAATCGATTCGTCAAGGCTTGATAATCATTGGAGAACATCAACGTTAAAGGAATGGTATACACGAGATGACAATTCAGCCGACGTAACTGTTCACCGCGATCTACAAATAAGTATTCCGGTTGCGTGCGTCCACTATCATTACGTCGATCTTCCACCCGATCTAAATTATCAACAATTACTACCAATCCTTTCTTCCCTCGACGTAACTCCGTAGACTTACCACAGCCAATATGTCCCGTAAACAACTGACAAGTTGGTTGATTAAGACGCGAACGTAAACTAATCGTCCGTTCCAATGCCTCAATAATCTTACCGCCCCGAACTGAGGCAAAATCAATATAATACTGCCGATCTTCAGGATTCGCGATCGCGAGGGTTTTACTCGGATCGCAGGCGTCAAAGAATCTCAAAAAATCTAATTCCATAAGGGATGAAAATTAAAGACTCAAACAAGGAAACCTCACCGAATGAAGGGCTAAAGCCCTTACTACGAACTACGATAGTCGTGACCGAAATTGATTAACGTTTGTCGATAAAACTCTGGCATTCCGGTATCAAAATATTGTCCTTTGACCCAATATCCCATCAATCCCTCCTCTTGGCGTAATGTATCCAGACAAGTGGTTAACTGAAATTCACCTTTATAGCGCTGATTCTGATTAATACTGTCAGCTAGACTATCAAATATTTTCGGCTTGAGGACATACATGCCAAAAATCCCTAAAAACCTATCCTCCGCCATCCCTTCCACACGTAAGTGCGATCGCGCATAGTCCAGATCCGGTTTTTCACAGACTTGTGTCACCGTTAAAATAGAATTCATCTCCTGCCAAACCCCAGTCACACAACCCGCTTTATGGATAATATCGGCAGACATTTCTGTCAAACCAATCACACTTTGACCCGTTTTTTCATAAATTTCTAGCACCTGACGAGAACAAGAAATTTCGGTATCGGAGGTATAAACGTGATCGCCAAGTAACAGTAAAAAAGGCTCTTGATTCACCCAATCCTTGGCACAGAATACCGCATGACCATAGCCTTCTTGCTCATTCTGGGTTAAAATAGTAATCCGCTCTCCTAACTCTTGCAGATACTGACAATACTCCTGATTGGCATCAGAGAGTTTATCCAAAAGTGCCTGTTTCGGGGGAGTTTTAAAGAACGCCTCAAAAATTGCGCGATCGCTCGGTTGTACCACAATCCCAATTTCTTCGATACCACCGCGCCTTGCTTCTTCCACAATCGCCAAAATTACTGGCTTCGTCCGCCCATCGCGATCGATAATTGGAAATAGTTCTTTTTTTACAACCTTTGTGGCTGGAAACAGGCGAGTACCAAATCCGGCGGCGGGAATTACGGCTTTACGAACAATCTGGCTGGACATGATCTAAATTATGAATTATGAATCAAGATAAGACAATCTATTTAAAAAATTAGTTTTAATCTCAGCACTCAAGCCGCAGTAGATGCCCTGCTACCCTACCACATCTGGAATGAACAATTTGCCAGTGGGCGTTTTAAATGGAAGCCACGTCAACCGTTGTATGTCCTCCTACTACGAATCTACAAGCTCTCCTCGGTTCAACGTCTACCCTATCGTTCTGAATACGGCGGCTGTCGTTCTTGGATTAATGTAGCTGAAGTTCGTAGTAGGGGCTTTAGCCCCTAATTTCTTATGTTTTTTGGCTCTTCTAGAGAGAAATCTTTATCGTTAGTGACAAAGGATAACCTGGTGGGTTACGGCGGACATAAGATTACAGGCTCACCACACCACTTATTCAGCAGCCCCTAAGTATCGCCTCACCCACCCTAATGGCGTGGCACAGCTAAAATGGTGGGATAGATTTTACCATTGAATCGGGCGCACGCCATGCGCCCCTACGGTTTACGGGCGTAATTCTAATTCATCAAATAAGGTGTGCCACGCCACTACGAGTTAAAAATCTGAAAGCCGTCCTAAAAGGTGTTCCTGAGCCTGTCGAAAGACGGGGCTTGCATCCCTAATTCCCGGTCAAACAAGCGTGAAAGAAATTAATTTATACAACCAAGAAAACAGTGATAGACTCGATCGCTATCTTGCTCAACAATTACCGGATTTGTCGCGATCGCGTATCCAAAAACTGATTGAAGAGGGCAATGTACAGCTTAACCATAACCTCTGCACCTCTAAAAAAGCCACCATTCAACCCGGAGACTCTATCCACCTAACTATCCCCGACGCCAAACCCTTAGACTTAAAACCGGAAGCGATTCCCCTGGATATCCTCTATGAAGACGACCAACTTCTGATTGTCAACAAACCCGCTAACTTAGTCGTGCATCCCGCCCCTGGACACGAAAACGGCACACTTGTCAATGCCCTGCTTGCCCATTGCCCCAACCTAGCTGGAATTGGTGGCGTCCAACGTCCCGGAATTGTCCACCGTTTAGACAAAGATACCACCGGTGCGATCGCGATCGCCAAAACTGACCACGCCCACCATCACCTACAAGCCCAACTCAAAGCCAAAACCGCCCGTCGAGACTATCTCGGCGTGGTCTATGGTTCTCCCGCCACCGAGACTGGCACCATTAACCTGCCCATCGGACGCCATCCGAGCGATCGCAAAAAAATGGCAGTCGTTCCCCTAGAAAAAGGAGGACGCTCAGCGATTACCCATTGGCAGATTAAAGAACGCCTTGGTAACTATACCCTAATCCACTTCCAACTGGAAACCGGACGAACCCATCAAATTCGCGTCCACACCGCCCATATCGGACATCCGATTATCGGTGACCCCGTGTATAGTAAAGGTCGAGATATCGGCGTCAATCTCCCTGGACAAGCACTTCATGCATGGCGACTACAATTACAGCATCCCAATACAATTGCCCGTCCCCTCTCTCCTAACCAAGGAGACCAGAGGACGGACAATAAATCTGGGGACTGGATTGAGGTTATTGCCCCACTCCCCCCAGCCTTTAACACACTCCTAACCGTACTGCGGCGGCGTGCTTCATCCGTTAATACCTAACGCTTAGGTACACGGGACATGTAATCGATATTCTGGGCAGACACCCGAGGAAGCGGATTAGGTTTGGCATTAACTCCCCGTGCCATATCCAGGAAGTTCGTGGGATCACCTGCTTTAGCCTGCTTGTCTTGCGGGACAAAACGGCGTACTTCGTTCTGCCAAATAATTTGGGGGAAGCCCAATTGAGCACGATAGTAGCCGTCGTAGCGGGGTGATTTAATGTTAAAGGGTCTTTCACCTTGACGACGACCAGGCAATACACGACGCCGTTGATAGGGAACGGTGTCATAGCCAAAGTTGGTCAGGTACTCTTCGCTGTTGAGTAGTTCATCAACGAAGCCCTTAATTCCCTTCGTCGCCACGACGATAGACCAAGCAATTTTTTCGCGTTCGTTGTAAACATCGCGCCCCAGTACCCGTTGCACGCATTGTTCAACAAAGCGATAGTTGCTGTTTTTCTCGTAGAAACTGTTGTAGAAGGTTTTCGACAGCAGCAATCCACGAATAAAGTCCCGCACGGTTAGTTGACCATTGCGGAGTTGGGATTCTAGGAACCGTTCCCGATCCCAAGCAAAGGCATGGAAGAAGATCTGACGGTATGCCGCTTCGATCAATTCATCCAAGTCTGTGCCGAACAGGATGTTCTCGGTTGTATAAATCCTCGGTTGCTCATCTCCCGGTACTTCATAACCAGCGACACGCTGATTTTGACTTACCGGAGTGTAGCTTAATAAAGGTAGCGCCACGTTTAAATCTCCGTAATCTTAGAAAATCTTACAAACCTTAACTTTCAACTATATAACAGATTATGTAACCTTCTTACAAAATTCGTCTTAAAAGTAACCCATCCAGAACGCCAAGGGATTTGCCAGGGAACGACAGTGGGGCCAATTTCGCAAATAGTTTTCTAAATCAGGTTGCCAGACTGGAGGTCTTAATCCAAGTCCTAAGCAAAGATGAGACAAAACTTCAAAAAACCGCCGATCATGACCCGGTGATCCTATATGAGCATGGGCATATTCATGCACAACGATACCTAACCAATCTGGCGGTGATGTTCGTCCCACATCAACGAGGATGGTAACTGGATTGAGGAGAATGTTACAAAAGCCATCAATCCCATACTCCTGGGCTAACGGCGCTGCCCCAATCTGGATCGGACGACGTAATTCTGGATGAAAACAGTCATGACAGGCATTGAGACAAGAATTGAGTTCAGCGTTAACGGTATCAATGTTGTAGCCAATCCACGTACAGATGCGATCGCGTACCCGATGATTATCGCTGATATCAACCATACGTGGCTCTAATGCTAGCTGACGTACAGCTTCTAGGTACTCATAGCCACGTACCAAGGGTTCATTTCTACTTTGGGATTTCTCCACCCAATACGGACTCAATTTGTCTCGTTGCTCAAACATGTCATAGATTCTAACTGTTAACGAGGTGACAAGCAAGCTGAAACCACTACTAATCAGGCTTTCAGGACTGTACCCCGATGGAGACATTTTGACAGATTCCCCAACAACGATAGATAAGCCTGATGAAAATCATAAGCATTAGTTGCTGAAAAAAAACTGCCAAAAAAGATACAAAAAACTCGAAATATATCTTTACATTTACTTGCAATTTGTTAACATTGTTTGTAGTGAATAAATTTTCTGCCTGCCTCCATAGAGTCCAAAACGGCTCAGGGCAAGCGCCGACGTAGTATTTCGATAATTACCTAAACAGGAGATCCTGAATGCCTTTTACCATTGATTCAGCTCGTAGTATCTTTCCGGAAACCCTCACAGCCGATGCTGTACCTGCTACGATTGCTCGTTTCAGTCAACTTAGTGCTGAAGATCAATTAGCATTAATTTGGTTTGCTTACCTAGAAATGGGGAAAACCATCACCATTGCTGCACCAGGAGCCGCCAGCATGGTGCTTGCAGAACCAACCTTGAATCAAATCAAGCAAATGTCCTTCCAGGAGCAAACCCAAGTCATGTGTGACTTGGCAAACCGCGCCGATGCGCCGATTAGCCGCACGTATGCCAGCTGGTCAGCTAATATCAAGCTTGGCTTTTGGTATCAGCTCGGACAATGGATGGAACAGGGAACAGTCGCGCCTATTCCCGAAGGCTATCGCTTATCCGCCAATGCATCCGCCGTGCTACAAGCCATTCGCAACCTTGATCCGGGACAGCAAATTACAGTGCTGCGAAATGCAGTTGTGGATATGGGGTTTGATCCGAGTAAGCTAGGTAGCTACAAAAAGGTTACTGAGCCGATTGTTCCGCCTAAGGACATGTCCCAACGGACGTCGGTGGCGATCCAGGGAGTGGACAACCCGACGGTGTTGAGCTACATGAATTACATGAATGCCAATGACTTCGACGCCCTGATCCAAATGTTCACCGATGATGGAGCGCTGCAACCTCCGTTCCAAAGACCGATCATTGGTAAAGATGCCGTGTACCGCTTCTTCCGGGAAGAATGCCAGAACCTGAAGCTGCTGCCGGAACATGGCGTTTCTGAACCGACAGAAGAGGGGTATACTCAAATCAAAGTCACAGGTAAAGTTCAAACGCCTTGGTTTGGTGCCGGAGTAGGAATGAATATGGCGTGGCGATTCTTGCTCAACCCTGAGAACAAAATCTACTTTGTGGCAATTGATTTATTAGCCTCGCCGAAGGAGTTACTCAACTTGGCTCGCTAAAGCCATCCTGAGTAGGGGTAAACTGTAACAAGTTGTTAATGATCGAGCGAACACTCCCTGCTCGTTTTGGGAGTGTTCATCATACTGGAGAATGCAAGTAAACGAAATTATTTGGTCTGAAGTAGAGCAGCAAATCGCCAAAGATGCTTTTGAGAAAGCCTATCAACGAGAAACGAATGCTTTGATCACACAGGTGCGGGAATACGCCAGTGGAATTACTGAACTCGATGAGGTTTGGCGTCTGCACGATTTTTTGAGTGCAAGGCGGCATGATATTGATGGTAAGTACGACTACGACTATTCCGCTCTCCTGTTTCTTTTCGCTAGGTTAGTTAAAGAAGAGTGGCTAAAACTGGAAGATTTGAGCGGTCTAGATCAGAGTAAACTGGCTAAAATAAATGCCTTGGCTCGGATGTAACCTTCCGCACACTGAATCAGGCTCTCTTGCCCTTAGTGTGCAAAAATCCCAATGTTGCTGATTGCTTTCTGAAACTATTGATCTGAAAAACTTGTCCTATAATATTTTCAGCAACAATAAGCTTTGCTTATCAGCCAAAGTGCAAGAGAGCCTTTTGGGTTAGTAAAAATAATAGCTTTGCAATAATTCTCGAATGGCATCCATGCTGTTATTTTGTTCACAACCGAACAGCAATTGCGTTTGGTTTTATGCTTTCCCCTCAAACTCTCCGTTTGCTATAATCTTCCTGAATGGTTAAACCCGGAAACCCGGATATCTTAAGTTAGCAAACAGAAAGGACTTTTAGTCGTTTTGGAATTACCACCAATCAAACCTATCAAGCCACCCGAAGAACCGCCGCCTATTCACGGTAATTGGTACTTGGTCAATGTTCGCCACAAGAAACGTGATTTATTTTTGAGATGTCTGAATGTTGTTATCAAACGAAATAATCTGGACGATTTAATTTTAGCGGTTGAAACTCCTGATGATTCAGTGTACGAAGATATCGTTTTATTGAATTTGGCTAGCTTTAAAGCCGTGCGACCTCACATTCAAACGATTGAGTCTTGTCAGAGAATTGAACCGAAACCATTGCCACAAGCACAAGTGAGTCTAATGTTGGCAGCTAGCCGCTAGACGCCGAATTGTAACTGGGCGATCGCACGATTGAGCCGTGCTTGTACTACCCGATCCGACTCTTGAGTCAACGCCTGCTGTAAGGGAGGCATAACTTCTGGTTGGGCAATATCTTGTAAGGACGCGATCGCAGCATAACGCAGCGCCCAATCCTCTGGCGTCAATAACGCCCAGGTCAATTTATCTATGGCTTGACGAATAATGGCGGTATCCTTGGCTAAACTGCCAATCCGCCCTAATCCGCGTGCCGCTACGCGCCGGACATTTCCTTGACAGTGATTGGCGACGGATGTGCCAATGACGTCCTCTAACAAACTCAGCGCCTTTGGATCACCAATTCGCGCTAACGCCTGAATGATATGGGCTTGCACCGCTTGGTCACCAGAGGCTTCAAAGGCAGCAATTAAAGGATTAACGCTGGCTGACCCCAATTCCACTAACCCGTCTACGGCGGCGGCTGGTACAGCCGGATGATGATGACTTAATCCCTCAATTAAGGCTGTGATTACGTCATCACTGGCACGCTGCGGGTGAGAGACTAACTCATGAATCGCTTCTACGGCTTCGTTAGGCGTAACCGCTTGTTGTAATTTTGTCATTTTTTAGGGAACAGGGAACAGGGAACAGGGAACAGGGAACAGGGAACAGAGAATAGGGAATAGGGAATTAATAATTTATAGCTGAATTAATAACTGATCAATGGTATCCATCAGAAACTGGCATTTATCCTGCTGATTTGATTCGGCTTCCGGATCACTTTCTAAGATGGCTTCTAACATTCGCTTGATATTCAGCAGCTTTAAACTATTCGGCACCTTCGCCTGAATGATCGCCTGCGCTGCGGCTAAATGACCGATCGCGCCTAGGTCAAACATCGCCGCCCAGCGCAAATACATATTCGGATGATCCAAATTCTTGATGATTCGCTCAATATATTGCGGCTCTTTTGTCAATAGATATAAATACCGAGCTGCCGCACATTGAACCCGTTCCGACTGATGGGTTAAAAAGGGTTCAATCTGGGGACGGGCTTGCCAAACTTCTAACGTGCCTAAGGCTTCAATCAAAGCCTCATAGGGTTGCTCGGCTTCAGCGTTTAGCAGATTCAGCAAGGGGGAGATAGCTGTGCGATCGCCAATTGCCGCTAAAGCCTGAATAATCGCCTCTCGAAGGCTCAGATCCGGACAATCTAAGGCAGCAATTAACGCGGGTACAGCTTGGGGATTTTGTAACTCACCCAATGCTCGCGCCGCCTGACGTCGCAAGGGATATCCACCTGCTTGAGTACGATAGGCTTCATCTTGGAGAGCTTCACATAGCACCGTCCACGAGTCCTGTACTTTATTCTTACCCAACCACCACGCGGCATAATAGCGCAACTGATTATCGTCTCCGTTTAAGGCTGCGATCGCAGTTTCTGCCGAACTTATGGGTTGGGGGGGAGAAGCGGTAGTCATTTATACAAAAAATTGGAGATCTAAATCGCTTTTTATTACTATGTATTTTAAATCGAATGGTACTGAAAAGCGTGCATTTAGGGAGCGCTAAAACCTTTGATATACCGTAGGATGGGTTGAGCGAAGTCGAAACCCACCAGCCTTCTACCTTGCCGCCTTCTACTATAAACAAGATTCGGGTCTGGGGGATAGACAATAACTGCTTATCGCCTATCCTCCAGACCCGATACAGGCTAGTACAAGGGAACTCAAGGAGAGCCTACTATTACAAACCCGCTTGTGGTTTGTGTAGATCTGTTCTCAAACATCTCGACTGAATCCATGACTTCCCAGGTAGCCGTACTGGTTTCTAGCTCAAAGCATTGATGGCATAGTTGAGGTAAATGTTCGCTTCACCTGCAACATCTCCCGATAAACCATGATTGTCACGGACAAATTCGAGAGCTGCCACATACCAACTCGACGACAAACCGAGAGCCGCATTGAATTCTTTAACGCCAGCAATCACATATTCATCCAGTGGACCCGTTCCACCGACTACGCAGCAGTAGCTGATCACACGCAAGTAGTTGTTAATATCCCGCACACACTTGGACTTGCCTTCTGGAGTTGAGGCATATTGGGGTCCTTCCATTTGAGTGGTGTAGGGGAATTTCTGATAAACATGATTAGCAGCAGCTTCAGACCATCCCTGACCATTATCAGTAAACGCTTTGGCAGCATCCAGACCCGCCTTCGCCCGACTGAAACGACCAAAAATGGCTTGCATTTCAGTATTAGTCGGATAAGAACCGCGCACGTCAGCGGCAGCAATCGCCTCGGTAATTGGGGTTTTCATGAGTATCTTTGTTCTCCTAAATGATTGACTTGGTTAAGTTGTCAGATTTAATTTAATTGTCAAAAAGCCGTTTACACTCGACCTTAAGCAACGGCGGCTGCTGCTGTATCAAAGTAACCTGCTAACTCAGACATCAGAGCGCTGCAATCTCCTTGGGTAATGCCATTGGGGTCATTGGCAATAGCGATCGCGGCATCTTTCATCTTGCCAATCCCGGATGCTACAGCATCTCCAGGTGTTCCTAGGGCTTGGTAGGTTTCCTTCAGACCATTCAGACAACGGTCATTCATCACACTGGCATCTCCTGCCACCATGGAGTAGGCGACATAACGGAGAATAAAGCCCATGTCCCGGATACAAGCGGCATGGTTACGATGATGGTCACAAGCACCACCGGGGGCGAACACTTGGGGACGTTCAGCCACTAATTCTCGGTACGCATTAGCGACGATCATGGAAGCGTTACTGGTGATACGGTTAACCGTATCTAAACGCTTATTGCTTTCCGACACCATCGCTGAAAGTGCGTTGATTTGATCGCCACTCAGATAGGCACCACTTTTATCGGCTTGCTCTACGACTTTGGAAAACGCATCAAGCATCTTAATTAATATCTCCTAGCTAAACGTTGTTTGAACGATTGATCGAGATGGCGAGATTCGCCGGAGTCTGGCATTGGGTCAAATCCAGCCCTGAAAAAATTTATCGGATCATCGTGGTTCAATTGCTCAAGTGGCTGCACTATTGACTTGACCAATACGACACCTTGAGAGTGACTCTGGCAACCGTTTCACCGCTTGCACAACAATCCGCAAATCCTCGACTTCAGGGAAAGCTGGGTTTTGCCCCAAATAATCCATCTGTTTCTTTATACAATAGGCTGAATATTTTTAAGCGTTAAAAAATATTAAGTTGCATGTCATTGTACATGATTTTGCTCAAACCTTCTCATAGAAAGGGCTAAGAATGGTTCGTTTGATTAAAAAATTTACATTTTGAAAACTAATCAGCGATTTGAAGTTTACTTTTGTTAAGACTACGACGCCGAAAACTTACGGGCAATCTCTTATTTCCCAACGCCTTGAGCCTTCTATTCCCGTCTGGCACATCATCTCACTCAACGTAATCTTTCTTAATAGATAATGATGTTAAGGGGTAGGGGATTATCGTGGCTTTATAACGTTAAGACCAAATTGTTTTGTGATTACACAAAAGTCAGGCAGCAATCTTTAGTAAGTATATTTGCTTAAGTAATTATTACCAAAGTTCTGAGCAAGGCGATGAAGAAGGGGATGAAGATCTCCACCCCTAGACAGAACTCGGCAATGAGGTTGTAGCGTAATCCGGAAATCTGTAACCCTCTGGTCATGCTAGTTTTAGCAGTTTGGGCATCCTCAGGATTGGCGAGTTTGATCCGCCAAGGATTAAAAACTTAACAATTTGTAACAAATAAAAACTCAACATCATTGTATAAAAGTAACCTGAAGGGTAAAGATGACAGGTAAATGTTAACCAAAGCACCAAACAACCGTTATTTGGGGGGTTCTCATAATCAGCCGGAAATCTTCTCAGGTTTCTTGACGCTCCGTTTACGTTTTCCTTCTTAGAACGTGATTGGTATCTGTGAGAACAGACCCGATGAGGTGTTAAGGTTTCACTGTCTCGACCTAACCTGTCTAGATTTAAACCCTAGACTCAACCAAGCAAAGGAGGATTTGAGTTCATGTTTGATGCATTCACCAAGGTGGTAAGCCAAGCTGATACGCGAGGCGAAATGCTGACCGGCTCTCAGATAGATGCTTTGAATGCAATGGTTGCTGAAAGCAACAAGCGGATGGATTCGGTTAACCGGATCACCAGCAACTCTTCTAAGATCGTTGCTGATGCGGCTCGTGCTTTGTTTGCGGAACAGCCTCAGTTAATTGCTCCTGGTGGTAACGCCTACACCAGTCGTCGGATGGCGGCTTGCTTGCGGGATATGGAAATCATCCTGCGCTATGTTACCTACGCAATTTTTGCCGGAGATTCCAGTGTACTGAACGATCGCTGCCTAAACGGTTTGCGTGAAACTTATGTAGCGCTGGGTGTACCCGGAGCGTCTGTTGCTGCTGGCGTGCAAAAAATGAAGGATGCCGCGATCGCAATGGCAAATGATCGTAACAATATCACTCCTGGTGATTGCAGCGCTTTAATGTCCGAAATCGGTAGCTACTTTGACATGGCTGCCAACGCGGTTGCCTAAAACAAGGTAAAACAAAGATTGCCTGTTGAAGTTTCAACTTCATCAACACGTTTGAAAAAGTAAGCAAAAGATTAAGGAGATATCTCGACGATGAAGACGCCATTGACAGAAGCAGTCGCCGCTGCCGATTCACAAGGACGTTTCTTAAGCAGCACCGAAATCCAAGTTGCTTTTGGTCGGTTTAAGCAAGCTCAAACCAGCTTACAGGCAGCTAGAGCCTTAACTGACAAAGCGCAAATGCTGATCGACGGTGCAGCTAACGCGGTGTACCAAAAGTTCCCCTACACCACTCAGATGCAGGGACCGAACTATGCTTCTACTCCCGAAGGAAAAGCCAAGTGTTCTCGTGACATTGGTTACTACCTGCGGATGGTAACCTACTGCTTAGTTGCAGGTGGCACCGGTCCGATGGATGAGTACCTGATTGCTGGGATTGATGAAATCAACAGCACGTTTGAACTGTCTCCTAGCTGGTACATTGAAGCCCTCAAGTACATCAAAGCTAACCATGGCTTGTCTGGCGATCCTGCCGTTGAAGCCAATTCCTATCTTGACTATGCGATCAACGCCCTGAGCTAGATTGATCGCCTTGCCCGGAAAGGCAAGCAGTTGTTAGCAAAAAGGGTTAGCAATTGTTTGCGTTTCCGGGTATCGTTTTATTCATTTTCAGGGAGGGTTAAGATGACAAGTTTAACGGCAGCAAGGCGGTTAGGAATTGCTGCATTTGCGGAGTCTCCCAAAGTGGAGCTGCGTCAAAATTGGACAGAAGATGATTTGCAATTGGTGATCCGAGCCGCTTATCTACAAGTCTTCGGTAACGATAACTTGATGGAGTTTGATCGGTTAACCAGTGCCGAATCACTGCTGCGCCACGGAGAAATAAGCGTTCGCGATTTTATTAGAACTCTGGGTCAATCGGAACTATACCGGGAAAAGTTTTTCTACTCCACTCCACAAGTGCGATTTATCGAACTGAATTATAAGCACTTTTTGGGACGAGCGCCCTACGATCAGTCAGAGATTGCTTATCATACTGACTTGTACAATCAACAGGGGTATGAGGCGGAGATCAACTCCTACATTGACTCAATGGAGTATCAAGAGAACTTTGGCGAGTCCATTGTTCCCTATCCAATTGGATTTGAAACCCAACGTAATCAGAAAACCGTGGGTTATAGCCGGATCTTCCAACTATTTGGCGGATTAGGCAGTAGCGATCGCACTCAGCCGGCGGGGAATCGTTCTCGTCTGTTGCGGGAAGTCGCATTGAATACCTCGTCTCCTATCTACGCTGATCCGCAAGGACAGGCGATCGTGGGTACTCGGGGCGGAACTCGCGAGCAGATTTATATCGTGCGGGTAATTCAAATCCCCAAACCCGGACGCATGACCCGAATCCGCCGCAGTCAGACGGAATATTACGTCCCTTACGAACAGCTTTCCCAAAAGTTACAACAAATCAATAAGATGGGCGGTAAGGTGACAGACATCATACCCGCTTAAAGATTTCAGCATTGGCGTTTAATTAGGAGACATTTAAGTGGCTATTACAACAGCAGCGTCCCGATTAGGGACAGAAGCGTATAGTAATTCAACTCCGGTAGAATTGCGTCCCGATTGGGTTGAATATGATATTCAAGCGGTTATCCGTGCCGTCTACCGTCAACTGTTGGGTAATGACTATGTGATGGCGTCTGAACGCCTAACCAGTGCCGAGTCACTGTTGCGGAACGGGTATATCAACGTGCGCGAATTTGTGCGTTGTGTTGCCAAATCGGAACTTTATAAAACCAAGTTTTTCTACGGCAATTTTCAAACTCGTGTAATTGAACTCAATTACAAGCACCTATTAGGTCGCGCACCTTACGATGAGTCTGAGGTAATTTACCACCTGGATTTGTACGAAACCCAAGGGTACGACGCGGATATTGACTCTTACATTGACAGTGAAGAGTATCAAGAGAACTTCGGCGATTATATTGTTCCGTATTATCGCGGTTTTGCCACTCAACGGGGTCAGAAAACCGTCGGGTTTACCCGTATGTTCCAACTGTATCGCGGTTATGCCAATAGCGATCGCGCTCAGTTGGCAGGAAGTGAGTCGCGTCTGGCGACTGATTTAGCACAAAATTTTGCTTCAGCCGTGGTTGGACCATCGGGTAGCAATGAAGGCTGGGCATATCGCCAGTCGGCGAAGGGTGAAACCCCAAGTAAAGCATTAGGCGGTCCTGTTCCCTATGGCACACAAGGCAAAGTGTATCGCGTCGAAGTAGCGGGGATTATTAATCCCAGATATCCGAAAGTGCGTCGCAGTAGCAAAGCCTTCTTAGTTCCTTATGAGGAATTATCCAACAAACTCCAACAGATTAACCGTCTAGGGGGTAAAGTGGCGAGCATTACACCAGCTTAGTCCAAGCAGGCAGACGTTGACGTCTGCTATAAATAGGCAGATTGAACCGATCTGAACGGATCAGATGGGACTGGGGACTGGAGAGATTAGGACTAGAGAGAAAATAGCGGAAATCGTTATATTATTTCTAATCTCCTAACTCTTGAGACTCTAGTCCCATTGGTATGTTGAGTGAGCAGACAAGTTGAGAATTAAGCCAGATAAAAATAGCTGTTTATCGGTCTAAATCAGAAACTTGGATGATTGATAATTAAATTAGTTAAAAAAGGAGAATTGATTACTATGCTAGGTCAAGTAGCAGCAAGCAGTGCGCCTAACAGCCCATCGGGGAGTCGTTTCTTTACCTATGAAGTCACAGGTTTGCGTCAAAACGAAACTAATGACAAAAATGAATACCCTTTTCGCAAAAGCGGTAGTGTTTTCATTAAAGTGCCTTACAATCGCATGAATGAAGAAATGCGCCGCATTACTCGGATGGGAGGAACAATTGTCAATATTCATCCCGTGAATTCTGATAGTTAGTTGGCGGATTAAACAGAAGGCTGGTAAACGGTAAGGGGTAAGGGGAAATACTATGCTCATTATCTGTTACCGATTACCAGCTTAGGAGGAACAGTTTTGAGTTTTGAGTTTGTAGGGGCGGGTTTTACTACTATCGTTTCTTACTGAACCCAGATATAACTAAACCCGCCCAGACGAGTGAAGGACATAAGACAAATGACATAAGACAAATGACATTTGTAACTGAACAATCGAGTGGTGGCGAGTCTTTAACAATAGAACAAGCACTGGCGAACCTCAAGCAAAGGGATGATTTAAGTCTTTGCTATTATGCGGCGTGGTGGCTGGGAAAATTTCGGATTCGAGACGCCGCTGTAATCGACGCCTTGATTATGGCGCTAGAGGAAGAGGCAGATCGTACCGAGGTAGGCGGATATCCCCTGAAACGCAACGCAGCACGGGCGCTGGGGAAGTTGGGCGATCGCAAAGCGGTTGCGCCGCTGATAAACTGTCTAGACTGTTCCGATTTCTATGTGCGGGAAGCCGCCGCGCAGTCGTTAGGAATGTTAGGTGATCCCGTTTGTAGTCCTCAGTTAATGGAGTTATTAGAAGGGGGGATAGAGGCGGCTAAACCCGTACCCGGATCACCCCACTTAGCACAACCGTATAATGCCGTCATAGAAGCATTAGGCAGTTTAGGGGCAAAAGAGGCGATCGCATTAATCGAACCCTTTTTAGAGCATAATCAAGAACGGATACAGTACGCCGCTGCACGAGCCATGTATCAGTTAACCGAGAATCCCGCCTATGGCGATCGCTTGGTGCAAGCCCTGAAGGGGAAAAAGTTACAATTACGACGGGCTGTATTAGCCGATTTAGGGGCAATTGGCTACTTAAAGGCAGCGGATGCGATCGCCCAAACCTTAGCGGAAAATAGTTTAAAGCTCATTTCCCTCAAAGGGGTATTAGAGCATGAAGTAAAAAACTCCGCCAGCGAATCGGTTCAGCTATCAGAAGGAGCCATCCATGTGATCAAGCTCATGGATGACTTGCTGTAACCTTGTAACCAATGACTTGCTGTAACCTTGTAACCAATGACAAATGACAAATGACGAATGACAAATGACCAAAACCTCATTCAAGCTGTTGAACAAGCCGATTCTTCCCCTCGCTTACTTGCTGCGGTGCGAACCTTAGCCAATGCCAAGATAGAAGCGGGGATACCCACATTAATTGCCGTCCTCAGTTATAACAACCCCGGTGCCGCCGTCGCCGCCGTTGATGGATTAGTGCAATTAGGAGACGTGGCAGTAGAACCATTACTCAACCTGCTTGATGAATATAACTATGGAGGAAGGGCTTGGGCGATTCGAGCCTTAGCCCAACTTGCTGATCCCAGAGCCTTAGATACCTTACTGAATGCGGCTGAAACAGACTTTGCCCTAAGCGTGCGTCGTGCGGCGGCAAAAGGGTTAGGAGATATACAATGGTTAAAACTATCTCCTAAAGAGATTCCCTTAGCCCAAGGGCGAGTGCTGAAAACGTTACAGATAACCTCATACGATCCCGAATGGGTGGTGCGTTATGCTTCCGTGGTAGGGTTGCAAGGATTAGCCACGGTGGTAGCCGAAACACAACCGGATTATTGGCAACAGATTATCGCTCATTTTGAGCAACTGATGAAAGATGAGTCAGATTTAGCAGTTCGCACCCGCGTACAATTCGCCTTAGCGCAACTGCAACCGGAAATGGCAAAAGCTGGGTAGGTGGTAGCACTGGCTATCGCCCATCAAACCGTAAAATTTATTCCCCAATTTTAGCTGTGCCACGCCAGTATGTTGGCGGAGATTAACTATGTTGGCGGGGATTAACGTACCTTTCCCGCTATCGTGTAGATGAATACGTTGTTTGATACAGTACCCCTGAGTTTTACCCAAGGTTTAATCTGTATTGGTGCTGGCTTCCCGGTGATTATTATCGGAGCCTTGTTAAGACATTTTGACTCTCTTGAGTAAGAAGTGAGTCAACAAATAAATGAGACAACGAATACCCCGACTACGCTAAAAACTATAGCTTGGGCAGACGCTCAGTTACCCGACTAATTTTCTGAACAACTTCAACAAGGCGATTGCCCTCAACATGAACTTCTGGGGTTGGATAGTTTTGCAACGTCTCAATTAGAGTAATTTTTCCATTCGGTAAAGCCGAACTCATCAAAGCGCCTCGTAAAAACTGGCGATTAGCCCGATTGGTAGGCGTATGAATGACTTGGCTGGTTTGATCCAACAGTAATTTCCCAGGGACGCTATTGAGTACCCGATGAAGCAGGATTGGATTTACAGCCACCTCTTTTGTCAAAACTTGCCGCAACTCTGCTGGTTCTTTTACAGAAGTAATTTTGCTTATTTATATTTCAAATATTGGATATTTTTTTGATTCATGCATCTCTCTAAAGATAGAAATAACGATTTTAACTAAAATTATTTTATAAATTATGGTTTTAACGAATAATTTCATATAAAATTCCAATAGATATGTGTACGATAATGTCTAAAGATGTTATTCAAAAACCATGCTAATTGCATAGGGTTTGAGTTTTGGGTTAAATCTAACTTTTGACAGTTGTGTTGATACCTAAAGACGTTGCTATTTGTAGCCAAATCTGCCATTTTTTCAGAGTTTTAACGAATAAACTAAAGATTTAATTGGGATTATTTTATGGATAAAAAGCCGCAAGTCGATCGTCAACGGGAGCATCAAGCCAACGAGCGCACCTTTCTGGCTTGGCTGCGAACTTCGATTGCTTTAATCGGGTTTGGTTTTGCTATTGCTAGATTTGGCATCTTTTTACGTCAAATTCAAGTAGCAGTGACTCAAGCAGAAGCAGAAATACATCCTCTGTTCAACTCTGAGAACCTGGGAGTAATGCTGGTTATTTTTGGAATTGTGACAATCGCCTTAGCCGCTTGGCGTTATAATAGAGTCTTTTGGCAAATTGAGCGAGGAGATTATCGACCCAATCGACTGATAATTTGGATGACAACTGGGATAGTAATGATTCTGGGAGCTCTAAGTCTTCCGTTTGTGTTTTGGCGCAATCAAATACCTAATCCTCCAGCGTCGCCCCCAAACAAGCAACAGTCTAATTACTGAAGAATCACAAAAATAGCCCTAGTTATGATTGTGGCAGATAAGCCGGCTGAGTCTTGGAGTGATGAAGATATGACTCAGTTTGCCGTACTATTAACGACAGCCGCCAAGGATTTGTGCTATGACTCAAGCAACAACTCAGATAGAAACGTTTCCTTTAGTGTTGCACCTGCATCCAGTCATTAATTTGACTGATGATCAATTCTTTGAATTCTGTCAAATTAATCGCGACTTACGCATTGAACGCACGGCTACGGGAGAACTACTAATTATGCCTCCCACTGGTACGGAAACAGGTGGACGCAATTTTAGACTGAACGGACAATTGTACAATTGGACTGAACAGGATGGGACTGGTATTGGCTTTGACTCCAGCACTGGCTTTACCCTTCCCAACGGTGCAGAGCGATCGCCTGATGCGGCTTGGGTGAAACTAGAGCGGTGGAACACCCTGACTCCTGAACAGCAGCAAAAGTTTGCGCCGATCTGTCCTGACTTTGTGATCGAACTGCGATCGGCTTCTGATAATTTGACACCGCTCAAAACTAAGATGCAGGAGTATATTAACAATGGGGCGCTGTTAGGTTGGCTGATTGATCGCAAAAAGCGACAGGTTTATATCTATCGCCCAGGAGTGGCGGTGGAATGTTTGGATAATCCCGCAACTGTAAGTGGTGAGTCGGTATTACCCGGATTTGTGTTGGATTTAAGCAAAATTTGGTGAGGGTAGCTAGGCAGAGTGTCCTACTATTTCATAACAGCCGCCAAGGATTTGTGCCATGACAATGACTGAAGCAACAACTCAAGTAGAAAATTCTCCGTTGGTGTTACATTTACAGCCGATAATTAATCTGACAGATGAGCAGTTTTTCGAGTTCTGTCAAATTAATCGCGACTTGCGAATTGAACGCATGGCGACAGGAGAATTACTAATTATGCCCCCCACCGGATCAGACACGGGCAACCGAAATGCTAAGTTGAATCAGCAATTAGCAAATTGGACAGATGCTGATGGTACGGGAATTGAATTTGACTCATCATCTGGCTTTACGCTTCCTAATGGTGCAAAGGTTTCCCCTGATGCGGCTTGGGTAAAACTAGAACGGTGGAACGCCCTGACTCCTGAACAACAGAACACTTTTGCTCCCATCTGTCCTGATTTTGTGGTGGAACTGCGATCGGCTTCTGATAATTTGACACCGCTCAAAACTAAGATGCAGGAGTATATTGACAATGGGGCGCTGTTAGGTTGGCTGATTGATCGCAAAAAGCGACAGGTTTATATCTATCGTCCAGGAGTGGCGGTGGAATGTTTGGATAATCCCGCAACTGTAAGTGGTGAGTCGGTATTACCCGGATTTGTGTTGGATTTAAGCAAAATTTGGTGAGGGCAGTGTAGGGAAAGCGCCTTGCCCGCATTTTTCAAAAATTTTGCTATCTGAGTAGTCGAAACCTTTATCCTGAATGTTCCCCCAGCCTAAAAATCTTGCACTGCCTCACCGTGCCTTATACAACTAGAACAGAGACAGGGTTATTCAGGCAAAGATAAGTATTTTTCTCTATCCTGTTTAACTTTATACAATAACTCTCGAATATCCGTCGTGCCTGTCCAAAGGGTTATATCGATGTTATCCAATATTTTCTCTAGCCTGCTAACCAATTCTTCAAGCTCATCTTCTTTACCTATTGTTCCATCAACTCCGTAAAGTCGAGTGATTTCAACTAAAAGTTTCAGCCACAGTAAGCTATCACAAGCACCTTTCCACGCATAAAAATCCAGCGAACGGGAAAAGAGGAATACTTTGATGAATTTGTGAATCTACAGCATTTAGGGCTTTCTATAGCAAATAAAAGCCTGGGACAAACCCAATGGAGTAACTATATTGAACCTTATCTAACTGACTTGAAAATTGGGGATAAAAATAATATTCTGGATTTACATATTCTTAAAGCTGCTTATGAATCTACTCTTAGTCCTTTACTGTCTATAGCTACAAGGCAAGGGTTTGCTAGATGGTCTTACAGATAATCATGTCTAAGCAATAAAAAAAGCCGATGAAACTGAAGGAGGAATCTTAAATGAATAACTTTAAAAGCCGAGCAAGAACCAGGAAAAGTTGCTCTCAATGCAAATTAAATTTAACTGACCATTTATCCCAAGGTTGTCATATTCCAGGAATCTTTGTACTTCGCCCTAGAGCAGAAATTGGAGCAATTATTGACAACTTAATTTTCATTGCTCTAGCAGCCGAATAAAATGAATTTCAAGACCAAATTATTCACATCCCTTTAAGGTAGCTAATAGCTCTAGTGGCGGGTACACCTAATTTGAATGTCACTGACTTAAATCGGGTGGGCAATGCCCACCCTAGGGTATATCAAGGGTTTTGGCGATCTCATAATGCTTATTTCAGTGCCATTCCACCTAATTTTGTGGATGACGCTTACGCCCGGAAACCGTAGGGGCGCACCGACGTGCGCCCGATTTAACCATAAAATCTATTCCACCATTTTAGCTGTGTTACGCTACCATCGTGCATTAGCACTCTGGGTAACTCTCCGAATCCACTGCCTTGCGATCGCCAACCACTCCAGTTTAGTTTTTCCATGACTCATCTAGAGCAAAATTACGGATATTTTTCAGAACAAAAAGCTCGTTCGCTTTAACTAAATCCCCCGTACACACTACTGGCAAGCGTTCTTGATAAGCTTTAACAGCGAAGGGATAGTCTGCTGCTGTTAAATCAAACTTAATTTTACGGAACTTCCCGACAGCACACCCCATCAAAATCACACGTTCAGCTTCACCAAACTTGTCCAACTGAGTAATAATTCCCTGAACGTGAATATTCGTAGCTTGAGTGACTAAATCACCTAAGATTTGAAAGTACGAACGATTTTCCACAAGTTCTAGCGTTTGCACCACCTCATAAAGGCGTAACGCAAAACCAGGAATTTCAGGTTTCAAGGGTAAAACTATCTCAAATTCTGGCTCGGAGTTGGCTGGCAATGTCCAAATTGAAGCTTTCTCCTTTATCTGACTTTGTTTCTGCCAACCATGAGATTGTAAATATTTAGCCACTTCTGTCGGTTGTATACCCAGTAGTAAATCCACATTTTGAATCGTTGGTTTCATAACGTTTCTCCTTTTTCCAGACTGTCCATAATCCTTTTTAGGGCATCAGCCGTAAAAACATTTTGGCGTGGAATTGAGACAGTGACAGATGTTTGATTAGATATAGCAGGCTGACCTTGCAATGACACCCAGTAACCGCATCGTCTCAAACACAGTTCCCTTTCCGACTGATGCAACCAATCAGCGGGATTTTCTGGAACTAAAACTACAACTAAAATTCGGGTATTGTAGGGTTCATCGTATCTTAAATCGTCATAGTTTTTCACGCTGAGAGGATACTTAATTTCCTCAGTACCCAGTACATCTTGTGACGTGCATTTTATCTGCACTTCTAGTCGGGGACGACGCATTACTCCCGGCGCAGCGGTAGCGGCGATAATTGCATCAATGCCATCCATGTCCAAGGGTCTTGGTGCCAATTGGAACGAGTAACCTGCAGCTGAGGCGATCGCATAAACATAAGCATAACTGAATTCTTCTTTTTGGATGTTAATATTCACCCTGATTATACCCTCTACCCAGTTAACAGAGTATTTTACCTGAATCTTGTCCCTAAGCAATGAACTCTCAACTTTTTTGGGCTTATGCGAAACCTGTCACCTGCGCCAGTTGAAAATAACCGAATATGAAAACGCGATCACAAAGCATTCCCGTTTAGTTTTTCCACGACTCATCTAGAGCAAAATTATGGATATTTTTCAGCACAAAGCCGCTATCTTCTTTAACTAAATCTCCTGTACAGAAAATAGGAAACCGTTCTTGATAGGCTTTTATAGCAAGAATGTACTCATGGTTAAACAACTCCATCTTAATTTCCCGAAGTTGATCAAATACTACACCAAAGATGATAATATTTCCACTTAATTGGTCAGTATTAGGAGCATGAATTAGCCGAACAATTCCCTGGATTTTTAGATTATTAGCTGTAGTAATGAGTTCGCCAATAATCTCAAGTTGAGAACGATTTTCCTGTTTTTCCAGTGTTTCCAAAATAACACTCATAGAAACCGGAAAACCCGGTATACCCTGATTCAGGGGTAACAGAATAGTCACCGACTCTCCTGTCTCATTTTCTTGTATCCAAGTTGAAGCTTTATTCTCCAAATAGTTCTGTATTCTTAACTTTGAGTGGATACTTCAGATGATTTTCATCTAGAATTGCTCTTGAAGTACATTTGAGTTGAACGTATAGCTGAGGATTCCCCATTATTCCCTGCACACCAATCCCTGTAAAATCAAGTCAATTCCCAGTTGATCTAAGGGCGTAGTTGTTCTCTGGAAGGAATAACCTGCGGCTGAAGCGATCGCATAAACATAAGCATAGCTGAATTCTTCTTTTTGGATGTTAATATTCACCCTGATTAAACCTTCTACCCAGTTATCGCCAATTAAATTATGTCCCTATCCCAGCCGTCTAGCCAATCCCGCCCCATATACCTCGACTACCACTCTACCACCCCCACTGACCCCAGAGTGGCAACCCAAATGCTACACTACATGACTACCGCCTTTGGTAACGCTAGCAGCATTGACCATACTTATGGGGATGAAGCCGAACAAGCTGTATCCCAAGCCGCAACTCATATCGCTAATTTAATCGGATCATCCGCCAAAGAAATTATCTTCACCTCTGGCGCAACTGAAAGCATTAACCTCGCCCTCCAAGGATTCGTTAGATTACACCATAGTAATACCTCAAAAATACCCCGCCTTGCTGTCTCCCCGGTGGAACATAAAGCCGTTTTAGACACCTGCAATACCCTCGCCAAAAAAGGATTAGCCGAAATCATTAATCTTCAGGTTGACTCCAAAGGTAGACTGGATTTGGATTATCTGGAAAATATCTGTAAAAACGGCATTTCCTTGCTGTGTATTATGGCAGCCAATAACGAAATTGGTACAATTTATCCGATACAAAATATCGGACAAATTGCCCAAACCTACAGAATTCCCTTCCTCTGTGATGCATCCCAAGCGGTAGGGAAAATTCCCATCAATTTTCAAAACTGGGGGATCACATACCTCGCCATCTCCGCCCATAAACTCTATGGACCCAAAGGTTCAGGCGCATTAGTGGTGCGAAAAAAATATCCCCTAGAACCGATTCTCTGGGGTGGGGGTCATCAGAACGGGATGCGATCGGGTACACTTAATGTTCCGGGTATTGTCGGTTTAGGTGAAGCCTGTCGCCTGCGTCAGTTAGAAATGGCAGACGATGAAACCGCGATCGCATCCTCTAGAGACAAACTCCAAACCCTGCTGCAAGACAGCATTACCGACGTCGTTATTAATGGCGACACGACTCACCGCCTTGCTGGGAATCTCCATATTTCTATTCCTGATATTCCCAATAGTGCAGTGATTGCCAGAATCCGTTCCCAACTCGCCATCTCCACAGGTTCCGCCTGTACGTCCGGGGTTGAAACACCATCCCATGTACTGCGATCGATAAACTTATCGGATAATTTAATAGAAGGGGCATTACGTATCGGTTTGGGCAAATTTACCACAGATACAGAAATTAGTCAAGCCGCTGAAATTTTGTCAACAGCCGTTAGCAAAATTCGTCAAGCTATTGATGGAAATTAAACAAAAACCAAGCACCATTGTAGAGACGTTGCATGCAACGTCTCTACAAACGCATTTAAATTGTGTATTCCCTGTTGCCTGTTGCCTGTTGCCTGTTGCCTGTTGCCTTTCAGGGTTTTAGGTATCCCAATTTAAATGCCGAACAGCTTAACAGCTATGGCGGTTGCTATACTTAGATCACTAACTTGGTAATTCGATCGCGAACTCCGTTCCTTGACCGGGAGTCGAATCGCAGCGCAACTCACCCCCATGGCGTTCCACGACAATCTGATAACTGATGGATAATCCTAAACCCGTTCCCTTACCTACAGGTTTTGTGGTAAAGAATGGATCAAATATGCGTTGGTAAACCTCGGTTGGTATTTCTGCACCACTGTTTCCCATATAAATTACCACCTTTGAACCACCCTGATTCTCGCTATCCTTAGACCCTTCCTCACCGGGAATCACAGCCGTGCGAATCCAAATTTTGGGTTCAAAGTCGAGGTCAGTTTCCAGTTTCTCCTCTAGCGCATCAATGGCATTACTGAGGATATTCATAAACACCTGATTTAGCTGACCCGGATAACATTTAAGCTTTGGTAATTGACAATACTCTTTAATCACCTGAATCTGAGGACGATGGGATTGTTCTTTAAGTCGGTGCTGTAAGAGTAACAGCGTATTATCAATCCCTTCCTGAATATTGACCTGCTTGCACTCCGCTTCATCCAAACGCGAAAAATTGCGTAAGGATTGGACAATCTTAATGATTCGATTCGCCCCCTCTTCCATAGAGGCTAGTAGTTTGGGGAAATCGTAGGCAATAAAATCAACATCTATAGTATCGAGTTCTTCCGCGATCGCGCTGACAGGTTGCGGATAGTGCTGTCGATAAAGCTGGACTAAGTGGAGTAGGGTTTGAGCATACTCCGTCGCAGGCTCGATATTCCCATAGATAAAACTGGTGGGATTATTAATTTCGTGGGCAATTCCCGCCACCATTTGTCCCAACGACGACATTTTTTCCGCTTGAATCAGTTGGGTTTGAGTGCGTTTTAATTGATTGAGAGTGAATTCTAACTCCCGTGTTTTTTGCCGCTCTCGTTCCTCCGCCTGCTTGCGCTCCGTGATATCTGTAATTGAACCAACAGCGCGGACGGGATTGCCTAACTCGTCCCAATGTGCCTGTCCCCGCACCAACACCCATTTATAACTTCCATCTTGACAGCGCATCTGATACTCTAGGGAATAATCAGGTGTTTCCCTGTTAATATGCCGTTGAAAGGTGTCCTGAACTAAGGAGACATGAGCCGGATGAATGTAACTCATCCATTTGTCAAACGTATTGATAGTCTCATAGTCATATCCGAGTATTTCTAGACAACGGGGCGATAAGAAATGCTCATTGGTAATCAGATTATTATCCCAAATCCCATCATTATTACCTGAGAGCGCTAATTGCCAGCGTTCCTCACTCTTTCTCAGTTTAATTTCTGCCCGTTTGCGATCCGTGATATCTTGTCCGATACCAATACTGGTGCCATCACTGAGGCGAATATTTGCCCACGAGGTTTCCAGAATTTGACCGTTTTTAGTCTGTAGGCTGAAATCTTGCCATTTTCCGGACGCATCGAACATAAAATCCAAAACCTTCTGGCGATCTGTTGGATTGGGATAACATTCGGTTAACAAATCAATCGTATCCAATTCACCTTTATCCCACCCTAAAACCCGTTCCACTTCTCGGTTAACTAATCGAATATGACCCGTGGCATCATAAAAACAAATCATCACCGGAATATGGTCAAAGATGGTTTGTAGAAGTTCCTTCTGGTAGCGGAGTTGATCTTCGGCTTGTTTGCGTTCGGTGATATCGCGGGTAGAACCCACCATTCGCACCGGATGTCCCGCTTCATCCCAGAGGGCTTGGGCGCGAGAGTGTAGCCATTTGTAGGTTCCATCCTGACAGCGCAAACGATACTCGATCGCGTAATGGGGTATTTTTTGCGCTAGGTAATCTTGTAGACTCTGATTCACCAAGCCAATATCATCAGGATGCAGATGGTTTTGCCATCCCTGAAAATCAAGTTTAAATTGATCGTTATCGTATTCCAGGATTTCGCAGTAGCGATCAGAGATTAAGGCTTCCCCCGTGGTGATATTCCAATCCCAAATCCCATCCTGATTCCCCTGAAGCGCTAATTGCCATCGTTCTTCACTTTCCCGCAGGGCGGCTTCAGCTTGTTTGTGATCGCTAATATCAGTGGCGGTTCCTAAAATTTGCTCCGGTTTCCCTTCCTGGTTCCAGGTAAAGACTGTCTCCCGACTAGACAGCCAGCGCCATTCCCCATTTTTGTGCTTAATTCGATATTCTAAATCAAATACCTGGTCAGTTTGGGCGGTTTCCAAGTGCTGAAAATGGTGGAGAATTCCCGGTAAATCATCGGGGTGCATCAGCGTCGCCAGAAGATCATCCTCCATCTGGATCACGTCTTCCGGTGTATAGCCAAGCAGGTTCTGGATTTTGCGATTAAAGTAAAGAATTTGCTTATTGATGCGGTCATAAATATACAAGATACTGGGATTTGCCTGAGTAATAGCACGCAGCAACCTTTGATTTCCTTGCAGGGCTTCTTCAATCTGTTTTCGCTCGGTAATATCTTGCATTTGAGCAAGACTATACAACGGGTTACCCCGACTATCTCGCACCAGGGAAACGCTCAAGAGAATCCAGATACTATGTCCCTGTTTATGAATATATCGCTTTTCTAAATGGTAGTAACGAATTTCACCGTTGAGGAGTTGACGGGTATAATCACGTTCCGCTTCTAGATCACTAGGATGGGTGATTTCTGGGCAAGTTTTGGCTAATAATTCGGCTTCGGAATAGCCAATAATTTCACACAAGTAACGATTAACTTTCAGAAAATAACCATCGAGGGCGACTAACGCCATCCCACTAGCCGCGTAGTTAAACGCCTTACGGAAACAGTCTTCACTCTCTCGCAGTTCAGCTTCCATCCGTTTGCGATCGCTAATATCCCGCGCCACCCAGACAACCGAGTGTTTCGCGATCGGGGAAATACTGGCGCTAAACCAAACCTCTCGCCCCTGTAGCCACAGACAGTAATCTAGAGTCAGGGTTTGCTGGGTGGCGATCGCCTGTTGAATCGTTTCCACCCATACTGAATCGGTTTGGGTGGGATCTCCCAACAATCGCTGGATGATCTGATCTATAAATGTTGTATCCTCATACAGACAATTTGAAGCGGTGGGAATAACTTCAACCTCTTGAATCTGGTGATCGTGAGTATCAATCACCAGAACGATATCCGTCATTGCCTCAAATACAGCCCGGATTTTGGCTTCAGAGGATTGAAATTTGGCTTGCAGTAATTCACGCTTACTAATTTCCTGTCGCAGTTGTTGATTTAACTGACGCAATTGAGATGTTTGCTGATCTAACAAATGTTCTAGGGTATCCACGGTTTGATAAATATCAATGGGATTAATCGTGTTCAGGATCTGTGTCTGCGTAATTAAACCCGCCAATTCTCCGGCTTCACCTGAGACAACCAACCGTCGCACGCGATGCTGCTGCATGAGTTGATGGGCACTCCAAATCGAGTCAGTGGGTTGAATGAGTAATAGCGGGGTACTCATTACGGTGGTAACGGGGGTGTTTGCCAAATCCAATCCCAAGTTGCCAAACTGGACAATATCCCGTTCGGTGACAATACCGATTGGGCGGAGTAAGTTTTGAGTGTGTAGGGGCGGGTTTAGGAAATTCGGTTGTGCTATTGGTAACGTTTCTGCAAAAGCCGCCTTGACTGAATTTTGCTGGGAAACAGGAAATTCAGCCTCTTTGACAATCACCACACAACTGACTCGCTGTGCATTCATCAGTTGTGCGAGTTCCAAAATAGAAGTTGTCTCCATGGCGTGAATCACACGGGTAGCCATCACATCGGAGACTTTTTTGTGGTTAAGTAAATCAACGGGTTGGAGAACATCGCGAATCGTTTGCGGTGTGATTACACCGATTAAATTTCCCCTCTCTCCCACCACCGGAAGATGACGAATTTTATACTGACGCAGGCAATTAATCACGGTAACGATATCTTGGGCTTCAGTTTCTGTGATCGTCATCACTGAAGTCGTCATCACAGACGCCAGAGATAAGGTTCGCCAGTCAACACCGGAAGCAATGAGTTGCACGGTATCTCGTTCAGTAAAAATACCTACAACCGGACTATTCGGTTGATGATTGGCTAGTACAAGTAGACAACTGCTGTGAGTCTGAGTCATCCGCGCTAAAGCCTCCTCCACCGAGATATCAGGTGTCACGGTGAGAGGATAGCGATTGATCGCTAAACCATTGTTATGATTCAGTTTAAAAGCAGTAGCAATGCTCATGGAGAAGCGCTCCTGAAGCCAACGGTTTTTCTGTCTTCCTATTTAATTCAAGATTTCTAGACTTGTTTCAGGGTTTTATCTAATTTTTTCTCTGGATATTTCATACTGGCTGGCTGGGGCGATGATTTTTTCTGCGATCGCCACGAAATGACTTAGGATTAAACCTGTCAAATCCAATGAGTAAACCTTAAGTATAGACGACTTTTTTGGATATCTCTATTTTTTGGTCAGAGAAATACTATGGAACGCTTAATTTCTGCCTTGGGGCTGCTGGTATTCATCGGCTTAGGCTACGTTTTATCTGTCAATCGGCGGGGGATTCGCTGGCAACCTGTATTATGGGGTATTGCCTTGCAATTAATTCTGGCGGTGTTAATTCTCAGGACAGCACCAGGGTTGGTTGTCTTTGAGTTTTTAGGGCAGTTAGTGACTCAGTTTCTGGATTTCTCTGATGCTGGGGCAAAGTTTGTTTTGGGTGAAAATTTAGAGGAGCGCTTTATTGCCTTCAAAGTCCTACCGACAATTATCTTTTTCTCGTCTTTCATCACGATTCTTTATCACTATAAAATTTTGCCGCAGGTGGTTAAGGCAGTCGCTTGGGTAATGTTCAAAACCTTGAAAACATCGGGCGCAGAAACCCTGAGTGCAGCAGCGAATATCTTTGTCGGTTCAACGGAAGCCCCGCTATTAGTCAAACCGTATGTATCCACAATGACGCTTTCTGAGTTGCACGCGGTAATGACAGGAGGATTTGCCACCGTAGCTGGGGGTGTCTTGGCGGCTTATATTTCCTTTGGAATTCCCGCCGAACACCTCATCGCTGCTTCGGTGATGTCTGCACCAGCCGCTTTAGCCATTTCTAAACTCTTGTATCCGGAAACAGAGTCCTCGAAAACCGCCGGGAAAATTACCCTGGAGGTGAAGCCGACAACGGTTAATGGGATTGATGCGGCGGCGACAGGGGCGCTGGATGGGTTAAAATTAGCCGCCAATGTAGCAGCAATGTTGATTGCATTCTTGGGACTGTTAGCTATGGTGAACGGTATTCTGGGGTGGTTGGGTGGATTAGTTGGACTACCCCAGCTCACGCTAGAATCAATTTTAGCGATTATTTTGGCTCCTGTGGCGTGGTTAATGGGTGTTCCTTGGTCAGATTGTGGTCAGGTGGCAATTTTGTTAGGAAAAAAGACGATTTTGAATGAATTTATTGCTTATCTGGATCTCAAAGCATTGATTGAGCAATCTCAGCTATCGGAACGGTCAATTATTATTGCTACTTACGCCTTGTGTGGCTTTTCCAATATTGGTTCAATTGGGATTCAACTGGGTGGAATTGGCGGAATCGCACCAAATCGGCAACCTGATTTAGCACGATTAGGCGTGAGAGCATTAATTGGCGGAACACTCGCTTGTTTTATGACCGCTTGTATTGCTGGAATGTTATTGTAAAAATCATCAAATAACATGGCACGTCTTTCCTTAAAACCTGCCCTCCACACCAATAATTGAATAAGCCACTGTAGGGGCGGGTTTAGGGACTAAATTCATATTTCACCGATAAATGAACAACAAAACCCGCCCTCCACACCGATAATTGAACAAAACGATTTAAACACTATGTCTAAACGCAAATCTTCTAATTCCTCCCAAAAGCGCGTAGCTTACCAAGAATTTGGTAGTAATTCGGCGGCTACGGAACGCGGAGTCCAAGAACTTCCGCCCAATCAGCAAAACTTGCGCGTTCAAGCGTCTCGCAAGGGGCGCAAGGGTAAAACAGTGACAGTGATTACTGGTTTTCAATGTAAACCCGATACCTTAACCCAACTTCTCAAACAGCTTAAAACTAAATGTGGTAGTGGTGGCACGGTTAAAGATGATACCTTGGAAATTCAAGGGGATCATGCTCAGAAATTGCTGGAAATTTTGACGCAGTTGGGGTATAAAGCCAAAATTAGTGGCGGTTAGCGTCTTTTGAAAAATGTTGTAGTCAGTGTATCTAATTAGTTGGGGGCGCAAGGCTTGCGCCCCTACATTTGCTATACTATGGAAAACATTTTATAAAAAAATTACGATGATTGCTTCTCCTCAACATCCTTATCTTACACCTGACCAATACCTGACAATGGAAGAACAGAGTCCAATAAAACATGAATATATTGATGGGCAAATCTATGCTATGGCTGGAGCCAATGACTCTCATGTTACGATTGCTGGAAATCTTTTTGCTCTACTCCGTAGTCATGTCCGAGGTTCGGGTTGTCGAGTCTATATTTCCGATATGAAAGCCCGCATAGAATCGTTAAATCGGTTCTATTATCCTGATGTTATTGTTACTTGTGATCCACGAGATCAAGAAACCTCAACGTATAAGCGATTCCCGACTCTGATTGTTGAAGTTTTATCGGATTCGACTGAAGCATTTGATCGAGGTGATAAATTTGCTGACTATCAGGAATTGGAAAGTCTCCGTGACTATGTATTAATTAATACCAAACGGCAACGAGTTGATTGCTTCCGCCGCAATGATGAAGGGCTATGGGTGTTGCAGTTTTATACTCCTATACAGCAAGAATTTAAACTCGAAAGTATTGGTTTCACAGTAACCTTTGTTGCGCTTTATGAAGATGTAGATTTTTAATTAAAATTTTCGCCCTGCTCATCAGCCCAGAGTTCAAACTCCGGGCTAATAGCTGAAGTCCATTAAAATGGACTAGATGTCTTATCCCGTTATCTTAAGACGACTTTCGCTTTTAGCTTAAACTAAAGGAGGGTTAAGGTGGCTGATTAAGCTGTCATGCATTTAAATTGGGTATTAGTAGCGAGCAAGATGCTCGCACTACAAGGCTTTCGCCATTACTGATATTAAGGTTTAAATGCCGAACAGCTTACGATAATCTCATGAATGACGAAAATTTTTGCAAAAACAACATCAATATGATGTTGAAGCGCTCACAAACTAAGGTTATTTTTCCGGTAATTACTCTCGCCTTGGTTAAGGAATATCTATCTAACTAAAAAACTATTTTTTCAAACTCTGAGATTAAAGCCGCGTATCAGATCAATTTGAAGATATGGAAGACCGGTAAAAGATATTAAGGATTATTTATGAGGAATTCCATCGCGAATATTCGAGTAATATTCGTTAAATGGGTTGTCGTTTTCTTTTTTCCGACTACTTATGGCGCTGAAGCGCAACTACAAACTTATTTGGGAATGGGGGGTTTCGACGTTTAGGGCGAAGACAGCGCAACTACGAACGTTTAAAAGCCTAAATCGGCTTTGGCAGAATCGGCGGCGGCAAAAACTTCTTCATCTGACTTTTCATCCCAAGAGGGTTCGCCAATTTCTGTGTAGAATGTTTGATCATAAGGACGAGTTCGTACTACAACGGGCATGGGTACGGCGTGTCCTAATATTAATGCCTGTTGTTTGGAATCTAATTTAGCTAACACCGATCGCAAACTTTGTCCCCCTGAAACTCCGGTGAAGATAGCCTCGATGTCTTTGTCATCATTCAGTAAACAGGTAATCCGGGTGCCAACCTGGGACATGACTTCATTATCAATCCCCGATGGACGCTGATCGACAATCAGTAATGTAACGAAATATTTCCGCATCTCGCGGGCGATAATGCCAAAGATGGTTTGACGTACTGTGGCTGAATCTAGGAAACGGTGCGCCTCTTCAATCGTAATCACCAATGGGTGCGGGCGATCGCATGGATTTTTGCTTTGCAGAAATTTCTCCGCCTTCCGCACATATTTACCATGAATGCGGCGCGTCATCACATTCGTGGCTAACATATAGGAGAGCATATTCGATTGCGAGCCAAATTCCACCACCACATGCTTCCCCGCATCCAAGGATTGCAGAATCTGGTCAATATAATTTTGGGGACAAGCACTCCGCATGTACTTCAATTCATCTAAACGCAGTAACTTGCGCTGTAATGCCATAATTGAAGATTTATTTCCCCGCTTCTCATCGCAAAATATCTGAATATCTTCATTCGTCATATTCAGGAGTTGCGTAATCCAGGTTTTGCCAAACTCGTTGCGGAGAATAATCGCATTTTCCAGACTCGCCTCAGATAGGTTTAACTCCCCGCGCACTAGCATAATATCTTCAACTTCAATTTGATCGTAACTGAGATACATGGCTTGGGCGTCTCGAATTCCTCGGCGTTGGGTGGATTCCGGGTCAAGGGTATAAACTTGGACTTGATTGGGAAAGAGTTGGCGTAATCCTTTAACGGTACTAAATTGTTTTCCTTCTGATACCGCTTCCCATCCATATTCGGAGTGCATATCGAAGATTAAATTAACCGCCGCTTGCTTGCGAATAATCCCGGATAATAATAAGCGAGTCAGAAAAGATTTCCCGGTTCCCGATTTGCCAAACACACCATTACTGCGTTCCACAAACCGATCCAGGTCTAAGCATATTGGCACGTCCATGTCAAGGGGTTGACCCACCGAAAAATTCCGTCGATGGGGGTCATCTTCCCAGCCAAATACCGCCCGGAAATCTCGTTCACTGGCATCATAAACTTGGGAGAAGTGACTGGGAATTGTTTTCACTGGAAGCAATTCGTCGTCGTCATCACTACTTTGAGGTTGAAATGACGCTAAAGGACTTTTGCCATTCAAATTCAGGTTGGGTGTCTCCCGTTTGCCCAGGTTTGGCGTTAACATCAGCATCGGAGTTAAATTGATTGTCCCAAACGTGCCACTTCCGGCAAGAACCTCGCGTAAAAAGCTATCGTTGGGATGGGGGGGATTCGCCCAAATCCGCTGACTGGAGGTTCCTAGCGCTACATCCGTCAGCATACAGAAAAAGCGCGATCGCATCCCTTGAACCACCAGAAACTTACCCACGCGCATATCTTCGACGGAGACATCCGCCTCCAATCGCACTTCCAATCCGCCAGAGAGAGAACCTTGAATGACTGAACCTAAGGGTTTATCTACATCCATCACTGCTAGGGTTTGAACGAAGCCAAGCCTATCTTATCGTTCTCTTCTGGGTTATAGGGGGTTTTCCTTGGATTTAAGGGGTAAATTAGCAATTTTTTGAAGAAAACCCGATGATTCACGATTTGTTTTGTCAGTATTATCTTCTTTTTTGTCTTTGTCTCGTCACACAAACGATGCACCCTATAGCGGTTGGATCAATGGTGTAGCTGTAAACCTGTTCCTTCCCGGCGATTGCGGAGATCATAGTAAATGAGTGCTTTAATAATCTGCCAAAATGGCATGACTAAAAGACCCATACAGGCAAAGGAAATAACGAGTAACGGCACTAACATTCCTAATGCAGTAATTAACGCCTCTGGCGATGGATTAATCAATACAGTGGGAATCGTTATCAGTATAGGAATGAAGACGATTAATCCTAGCGGAATTGTGATTAGAGTCCCAACGGCAATTATCCCCATAATATTGGGAACAAATCCCTTGCTTAATTCCCAACTGCGGTTAATGGCTGCTTTGGGCTTTATATTTCCTTCTACGGCTAACGGTAACTCAGTAATAAAGAAGTGGGCATAAACCCAGAGGTAAATGCCGAGAGTAACTAAGTTAATGATAGCTTCTAGGCTTGATGCTATTCCCACGATGATTCCTGAGACTATCGACAAACCAAAATTTACTGCAAAAGCAATCAAACCAATTAAAATTTGAGCTGTCCAGAAATCCCACATTTTCCGATCAAGCTGATTGCGAATGCTCTCAATAGTTTCCGGTTGTTCAGCAAATTCACTGATGGCATGACGTGAAATAATACCCTGGATTTGATATAATTTTGCCCATCCATAAATCGGTACTATTCCCCACAAAAATGCCTGAAATGCCAGACCAAAATATAATTTGAAGCGATCGCGATACAAACGCAGACCCGCACTAACCACATTCCCTACACTTAAGGGTTTCATGGGTTGGCGAGGTTGGGAACGGCTGGAGTGAGTGCTACGGTGTGAGGCATTATCGCTTGGTTGTCGATTGTGTGAAGATGTATACCCTCCAGCAGCAGCGTGTCGAGGAACTTTGGCAAAATTTGAACCTGGTAGTGGTTCTGAAACAGAGGATTTAATATCATCAACATCCGAGGATATATCGTTTTCCGCCGCAACATCTTCAGGAGTGTGATGTAGATTTAAATCAGGATCGGAATGGTGAACGTCTGCGACTTGAGGAGGTGAGGATTCTATCTCAAAGGTTTGATTCCAAGCAAAAGAGTCTTGTCCTTTCTGACGCCCATAAACTTGCACCGTTTTAATCGTCTCAACGCCTAGCTTGGTTAAACCCTGACGAATAAAAGAAACCATCGCCTTTTGGTTAGGAATTTGCGCTGATTCCACCAAGACTTGCAAACAATCATCTTTGCGATTAACCTTGGCGATGATGTGCTTGGCTCGCAGTGAGCGGTTAATCATTGCTGCAATTGCTTTCGGATTACCTTGTTTAGCGAGCTTTAACGTGTTTGGCTCAGCCATAGCCCTGTCTCCAATTGGGGTACGTTCAGATTAGATTGAAGTGATCAGCAGACATCAAAGAACCTTCACAAGTGACTCTAAATTTCGCGGCTGCTTTTACGTAAAATGCCCCGTTTTGTGATATTTATTTACATTTCCCAATAAAACGTCAGAAAAATAGACTTGCCGATTTCTGGCGACAGATGTTAAGGAAAAAGGGAATCGGGACTTCAAGATTAGAATTGAAATCCGAGTAAATTCCAGTACGCCAACACCCCAATAAAAACTAAGGTGGCTAATGTGATCACAGAATAATGCGATCGCGCCCCAAAAGACCAATCGTGATTTTTCCAAGCTAACACGGCAAAAGCCAGTAATCCCAGGGTAGCCAAAGCCGTTAACACAGGAAGACACAAGAATGCGATCGCGACAGGGAGAACGCCATAGACTAACTTCCAGACGCCGATCAGCCAGAGTGACAGGGGTAAACCAATCAGGAAGACTAGATTTAAGGACGACCTAATATCTGTTCCACCAGGTAACCCAATAACGCGATCGCATGGTTGGAATAGCTGTAAAATTTTCAATGAAGTATCCCCACCTTGGTAGTTTACCCAGGTGTGAAATAGCTGAAATCTACATAGAGGATGATGATCCCAAGATGGGGTTATAGCTCAAAATGCAAAACCAGTAGATTCAAAATGAATGCGACTGACTTAAGGCTGGTGGGTTGAGCGAAGTCGAAACCCACCCTACTAGCTTGGCAAGGTTAAAATGGTGGTCAAACAACTTCTAACTCATCTTCCCGGAAGTGACCGCGAAACTTTTTATCAAATTTAACCTGAATCGGTAAGTTAGCGCTCACGGGTCGCCCTTGCCATTCTGTAACGATAGCCATGACTTCGCCTTCCATACCCTTGATATCAAACGGCTCATTCCGGTGGGCAGGATTGTGGTAAACAATAACAGATGTCTTAACTCGAACGCGATCGCCAACTTTCATCGAAAATTACGGTTAGTAAGGGGGCGGATGGAAACCCCTGTCATTTATGCTTATGGAAGAATTCGCCCTCTTACATAAACAGCAGCCCGACAGGGCTTCCCAGAGAAGCTGTATTGGTATCCATCCTTCCCGTGTACACGACTGCAATATTTAAATTTGACTGAGCGCTCACACCGAAGTCCGAGCGCGGTCGAGGCTTTAGGCTGGTCAGGTTTGGGCTTTTTTCAAGCCCCTGGCTTACAGCCGTGGGGTTCCTGACACAAAAAGCTCGTTTTCTCTTAAACAGCCTATATCTTGCCAGAAATTACTCTGGCAATCCTAAACCATTTTTACACAGCAAGGTTCTTTCCTAGAGATTAGTTTGGCAACTGATCAAAAACGGTGCTGATTTTCCAGCACCGTTTTCAGACCTGTAGCCACCTCAACCGCAGCCAATTCTTATGTTTACGCCGCCACAGATGCTTGAGGACGAGCAAAAATCATCCGTCCTGCAGATGTCTGTAAAGCAGAGGTGACCACAACTCGCATTTCAGCGCCGAGGTGGTTACGTCCTTCTTCTACAACCACCATCGTGCCATCGTCTAGATAACCTACGCCTTGAGAGGGTTCTTTCCCCTCCTTGAGGATTTTCAGTTCCAGGCTATCACCCGGCAGATAAATTGGACGTACAGCGTGAGCCAGATCATTGACATTGAGTACCGGGACTTTTTGCAAATTAGCCACTTTACTCAGATTGTAGTCATTCGTCAAAAGCGTGCCATTAATTTCCTGAGTCAACCGAACCAATTTGGCATCCACTGTCTGAATATCCTCATAATCAGCCGGGTGAATAATCAGGCGTTCCGGATAAGCGGTTTGCATAGCTTTGAGAATATCTAACCCACGCCGTCCCCGAATCCGCTTTTGATCATTCGCTGCATCGGCTAACTGCTGTAACTCTTGCAACACAAACTGGGGAATGAGGAGTTGACCCTCGACAAACCCTGTATTCAACAGTTCCTCAATGCGACCATCGATAATACAACTGGTGTCGAGTACCTTACTCGTCGCTGGTTTGAGCGTCCCTTCTGCTACCAACATCGTGTCCAAGCTGTTTGGATTAATCAGTCGCAAAAAAGTCCGACCGTGGGTATCTGCCAAACTGATTCCCAGAAAGGCAAACATCACACTGCCCAAAATTGCCGCCAGGGGCTTGATAAAGGCAAACTCCGAGGGAAAAGGTAGAAAGAAAATCGGGGCTAGCATTAAATTCGCTAACAGCAGCCCCAACACCAAACCGACTGCCCGGGTTAAAATTACCTCAATTGGCAGTTGGCGTACCTGCTTTTCCAAACGACGATAGGTCACCTGCACCGTTAACCCAACCGCAAAACCGATAATGGCGGTAAAACTGGCTAAAATCCAGCGCAGCGCCTCCAGATTGGTAATCTGTTCTTGCACGGAAGGCGGAAGCAGTTCAACAATGTCGAACCCTACACCTGCTCCTCCTAGGATGAATAAAAGAATAATGACAAAATCAAGCATGGTTCCAATCCAAGTGGTTTATCTGGCAAATCTTTCGATTCTATTCAAGATTTATAATGATAGAGGTTAATCACATTTATTATATCTTTCCCTCCATTTTGTTTTCCTATACCTATCGGCTTAGCTCAAATCTTCAGTTTTTCGTATAAGCGAGTACAGTTCTAGCCTTTTTTTGTTAATGACTCCAGATTTTTTCTAAAAATACCTTGAACTAATAAGTCTGTCAGCATAAATGGTGAGGATCATTAGGGGTCAGGGAATAGGAGATTCAGCTTCATAACTCATAATTCGGATATCCTTGGTGAGCATAAATTAAATAACATTTACAAAACGTAATTTTGTTTTGTTTATTTCCATCGATCTACTACTTGTCAATCATACGTTAAGAATTATTCGCCAATTTTCCGCCTAAAATGTTAAATTTTTCAAACAAATCTGAGAAATCTGAGAAATCTGAGAAAATCATCGAGATGGGAATTGCCCATTCCGCCTACATCCATATCCCCTTCTGCCGACGCCGCTGCTACTACTGTGACTTTCCTGTATCTGTAGTCGGCGATAAAGCCAGAGGCAGTACGTCCGGCACGATTGAGGAATATGTTGAGGTCTTAGCTCAAGAAATTCAAACAACACCAGCCTCAACTTGTTCTCTCTCAACCATTTTCTTTGGTGGTGGCACCCCCTCTCTGTTATCCACTCAACAGTTAAACCGCATTCTGGATACCTTAGCACAGCAGTTTGGCATAACTACCGATGCTGAGATTTCCATGGAAATAGACCCAGGCACATTCGACCTGTCGCAGATCAAAGGATACCGGGATGCGGGCGTGAATCGAGTCAGCCTGGGAGTTCAAGCCTTTCAGGATGAACTATTAGGCATTTGTGGGCGATCGCACCAGCTTAATCATATCTTCACCGCCGTTGAGTTGCTCCGCCAAGTAGAGGTTCCCGACTGGAGTTTAGATTTGATTTCTGGATTGCCCACTCAAACCTTAGAACAGTGGCAGGAATCCCTAGCCGCCGCCATTCAGCTTGCCCCTACCCATATCTCCTGCTATGACCTGACTATAGAACCCGTCACCGCCTTTGGACGGCAATACAGCCCCGGCATTTCTCCCTTACCGACTGACGAAACCACAGCTCAAATGTACCGCCTTGCCCAGCAACTCCTTACGGATGCCGGGTATGAACATTATGAGATATCCAACTATGCTTTACCCACTCATCAATGCCGACATAATCGGGTGTATTGGGAAAACCGTCCTTTTTATGGATTTGGTATGGGGGCGGCTAGTTATATCCAGGCGCGGCGGTTTACGCGACCCCGCACCCGACGAGAGTATTATGCTTGGGTAGAACAATTTATCCAGGCAGGAGGCGTCCTTGATTCTCCCCCAAGTCGTACCACTGACATCCTCTTAGAAACCGTCATGTTAGGATTGCGTCTGGCAGACGGTTTGAGTCTATCCGCGTTGAGGGAAAAATTTGGTGAAACCCTGATAGAAAGGATTTGGCGAAGTTTACAGCCATCGGTTGACAAAGGTTGGATCACAATAGTAACTCCTGATGGAAGCGTTATCGATATGCAAGCAGTCTCAAACAGACCCATCAGTGGACGGATCAGATTGAGTGACCCCAACGGCTTCTTATTTTCCAATACGATTCTTGCAGATATATTTAAAGAGATAGGTGAAGGTTAAGCTGGGACACCAATCAACCCTCGCAACGTTTCCCTTTGAACGTTTCACCAAGGGTGGCGGCGCAAAAGGTCTACAATTCTCAGGTGAGGCGATCGCGCTTCTCATCAATCAATTTATAGCCTGGGGCAAATTTTCTCTGTTTACCTAGAAGTCCGGAGTCATTGGCGATATTGGCGTATCCAGTATATAGTTTTAGCGATCAGCTTACCTTCATGCGGACATACCAGGGAGCTGAGACCCAAACTCGTGACGCAGATGGATCAAGATGAAATTAAACGATTAGGAGCTTCCCTCAGACAGATCGATCCGGGGATATTAAGCCCAGCGAAAGAGGGGATTACCAAAGTTTGGTATCAAGGAGGTGAGCCTTATTTTGATGTAGTGGTAGAACTTCGCCACGGCAAAATTGAGTGGTTTCAATTTACCTTGCGGGGTAAATCGATCTCCTGGAAACCGGGTTTTTTGGGTTTACAAACGGGAAAAACGAATGAATTACAAACTGATGATCTGACGTTTCATCCAGCCAGTAAATTGATTGAACATAACAACCAAAAAGATCATAAATTTATTGAATTAGCTGGCGCTATTCTACAAACTCGCGCCGATGAACCTATCTTCAAGCAAATTCTGACATTGTTCGATGCGGCTTAGAGCGTTGGCTAAAGTGGAATCAGCTAAAGTTTAACCTGAAGTTCCCCCCATTGCCTGTTTTCGATTGCATCTTTCTGTAATAATGACGATCTGTGTACTGTAATTAGGAAGGAGGGGGCTGTATGGCTGGTAGTCAGGTTGATGCCGATTTGTGGATAAGCGAATATATCACGCCTTGGGATATCTATGTTCACGGAATTACCAAGGTTTTAGCTTATGAAAAAACAGCCTATCAGGAAATGTATATTGTGGAAACAGGAGCCTATGGTAAAGCCTTAGTTTTAGACGGCAAATGGCAATCCTGTACAGGGGATGAGTTTATTTACCATGAATCCCTGGTTCACCCCGCTATGATTAGTCACCCTAATCCGCGTCGTGTTCTTGTATTGGGTGGGGGTGAAGGAGCAACGGTACGCGAAATCCTGCGCTGGAAAACCGTTGAGCAGGTGATGATGGTGGATATTGATGGTGAGGTTGTGGACGCTTGCCGACAACATTTGCCAGAAATGCATCAAAATGCCTTTGATGATCCTCGAACTCAACTGGTTATTGGTGACGCTCTAGAGATTTTAGACAACATGGAACAACAGTGGGATATTGTCATCTCCGATCTGTCTGATCCGATTGAAGAAGGACCATCCTATAAGCTGTTTACCCAAGAGTTTTTTGAGAAAGTTCAGCGCGTTCTCCAACCGGATGGATTTTTAGTCCTACAAGCTGGACCGGTGGGAACGTTCGCGGTCAAAACCCATGCTCGTCTAGTGAACACCTTAAGTACTGTTTTTCCACATATACACTCCTATTGTTGCTTTACCCCCACCTACGGTGAACCCTGGGGATTTGCGATCGCGTCTGCCCAAGCCATTGACACTCAACCCAATCCGGCTACCGTTGACCAACACCTGCAAGATAATACCACAGGGGGTTTGCGCCTAATCGACGGTGTGGCGTTATTAGGACTGTTACAAACCCCTGCCTATATCCGTCGTGCGATCGCCTCGGAAACTCAAGTCTATACCTTAAACGAACCGCCAAAATTCTTTGGTAAGGGGGCATTGAGTCAATCATCCTCTCAATCGTGATCAACTGCCGGAGAATGCCTACCTGACCCACGAGATCTAAATGTAAAATTTTGTTACAGTAAATGTAACGATTTGTTGCAGTCTTAAAAAAAATAGACAGAAAAAAGGAAAACAACAGCGTAAAATTGCCAGTAAAACCAAGTAACTGAAGTTCTCAAGACTTCCAGGGTGCAACTCTCATATTTCCTAGCTGATGCTTCTCCTTGGCAGGCAGATAGCTGTCATAGCTATCAAATCGATTTACCCGAACAAAGCCAATCTGTCAAGTTTGAGCGAATCAGTGACCCTTGCCATAACTCTGCCCAGCTACGCCAATACTCACCCCAGAGACATTGCTCATGCAGCCTAGTGGTCTGCCGTTTCATTCCTTAGCTCTAGAACCAGCAATTGATGCTCATTTTTTGACCGTCGCACCAGATACCCCGCTGGTCGATGTCTTGGCGCTCATGAGTCGATTTCGCAGTTGTCGGTTACCCACCCAAGCGTTAGGAACTGACATGAGTCACATCCCCGCGCATCTCCCACAAATTTCCTGCCTATCTCAGGAAGAAGATGCCGTGTTTGGTGTGGCGGATACGGCAGCAGGTTGTGTATTGGTGATGGAGGGAGAGCGACTGGTGGGCGTATTTACTGAGCGCGATATTGTTAGGTTAGCAGCGGCGGGGCTTCCCTTAAGCCGAGTCAATATTTCCGAAATTATGACCCGACCCGCGATTACGCTGCAACCGTCACCATCTCACGATATCTTTACCGCATTGGGACTCTTACGCCAGCATCGGATTCGTCACCTACCGATTGTCAATGAACAAGGGCAACTTATGGGAATTGTCACCCATGAGAGTATTCGCAAAGCTCTGCAACCCGTTAACCTGCTAACGCGATTGCGCTGTGTGCAAGATGTAATGACCACAGCGGTGATTCATGCACCCGTAACTACAGCGGTGCTACAGTTAGCCCAGCTCATGACAGAGCATCAAGTCAGTTGCGTGGTGATTACTCAAGTCAGAGATTCGGAAATTCAGCCTGGAGAACAAGACGCCCTCACGCCAGCCGGATGTTCTGCTCCTTTGATTAAAGCCTCTTGCTCATATCCAATGCTTTATTCTCAGTCCCTGATTCCCGTGGGTATTGTCACGGAACGCGATATTGTGCAGTTTCAGGCACTAGAACTAGATTTATCGCGCCTGAATGCTCAAGAGGTGATGAGTACACCCCTATTTTGCCTGGGTTCCTCGGATTCCTTGTGGCTCGCCCACGAGCAAATGCAGCAGCATCGGGTGCGACGGTTGGTTGTTCGCGGTAATCAGGGAGAATTAGTGGGGATTGTTTCCCAAACCAGCCTACTGCAAGTGCTTAACCCCGTGGAAATGTATGGGGTAATCGAACTACTGCAACAGGCGGTGGAAGAACGAACCTCGGAATTAGCCCAGACGAATGAACGGCTACGCCACGAAATTGGGGAGCGTCAGCGAGCGGAGTTAGCCCTGCAAAAATCTCATGACCAATTGAAAATTCAAGTTGAACAGCGCACAGTCCAGCTTACTCAAGCCAATGTCCAGCTTCAACAGGATATTCTAGAACGCCAGCGGGTAGAAACAGCCCTGCGGCAAAGTGAAGCCCAGTTGAAAAAACAAACCCGCGAACTCACACGCATGATCCAGCAACTGCATTCTTATCAAAGTCAGTTGATTCAGAGCGAAAAAATGTCGTCTTTGGGACAACTGGTTGCTGGTGTGGCTCACGAAATTAATAATCCGATTAATTTTATTTACGGTAATATTGCTTACGCTTCTCAGTATGTTCAGGACGTGATGGGTTTGCTGGAACTCTATGAGCAGTATTATCCCCAGCCTGTATCCGAAATTCAAGAAACGACCGAGGACATTGACTTAGAGTTTGTCAAAACGGACTTGCCTAAACTGATTAACTCCATGAAACTGGGTGCCGATCGCATTCGCAACTTGGTGCTGTCGTTGCGAAATTTCTCCCGCTTGGATCAAGCGGAAATGAAATCCGTAGATTTGCATGAGGGATTAGACAATACGTTGTTGATTCTACAAAATCAGCTTAAAGCGACGTCCGGTCTAGTTGAAGTGCAGTTGGTGAAGGACTATGGGGATTTACCCTTGGTGGAATGTTATCCGGGACAACTCAACCAAGTGTTTATGAATCTACTGAGTAATGCCATTGATGCGCTCGAAGAGTTGAGACAGTTAAATGCTCAAGCTCAGTTGTCTAATGGAGAATCCTCTAGTCCTTATCCCACGATTGGGATTCAAACCGCGATTAAAGAGGTGAAGCGTCCTAAATCCCAGGCAAAATCATCGTGGGTAAATCAATGGGTGGTGGTTCGCATTGCGGATAATGGGTCGGGGATGACTGAGATGGTGCGTCAACGTCTATTTGATCCGTTTTTCACCACTAAACCTGTCGGAAAAGGCACGGGTTTGGGGTTATCGATTAGCTATCAGATTGTCGTGGAAAAACATGGGGGATATCTTCAGTGTAATTCTGAACCGGGGCAAGGTAGTGAGTTTGTGATTGAAATTCCGCTGCAACAGCATCATCAGGCATCGATGACCTTTCCCAGTAGAAACGGATAGAGCAGAGAGATCTGGGGGAGTTGGGGGAGATGGGGGAGATGGGGAAGCTAAGACACTCTGAAAAGGAAGGTTGTACAATTAAAGGCAGCAACTCGCCCATTATGCTGAGTTGCGATCGCGCTTGTCACCCCCTGCAAAAACTACCCGTTTCCAAGACCATGAGTTTATCATTAAAGCAGCTAACCGTTTATCTGACCTTGCTAGGCTTAGGCGGTGGAGCAGGGGTTTTAGGTAGTCGCTACCTTATGGCTGAACCCCAAGGGGTTAATCCTCCAGAAGCGGTGCCGGCGGTATTGGAACCCTTAGCCCCAAAACGCTCCAACCGTCCCGCTCCCGGCAATCTCAATTTTATTGCCCAAGCCGTCGAGCAAGTTGGACCGGCGGTGGTGAGAATTGATGCGGCGCGTCAGATCAGCCAAGATGTTCCCGAACCCTTTAGAAATCCCTTCTTCCGCCGCTTTTTTGGCAATGAGATGCCTGTTCCGGAACCTCGCGTGGAACGGGGGACGGGATCGGGTTTTATTCTGGAGTCAGATGGGCGAATTATTACCAATGCTCATGTGATCGACGGGGCGGATATCGTCAAGGTTACCCTGAAAGATGGACGGACGTTAGAGGGTCGGGTATTAGGGGCAGATCCGGTAACCGATGTGGCGATTATTAAAATTGAGGCAGAAGATTTGCCCACTGTCCGCTTGGGTAAAGCCGATGAGTTGATTCCTGGGGAATGGGCGATCGCGATCGGGAATCCTCTGGGTTTGGATAATACAGTAACCGTTGGTATCATTAGCGCTTTGGGGCGATCCAGTTCTCAGGTTGGGGTTCCGGAAAAACGAGTTAGTTTTATCCAAACCGATGCGGCGATTAATCCGGGAAATTCCGGCGGACCCTTATTAAACGCCAATGGTGAAGTTATTGGGATTAATACGGCGATTCGCGCCAACGCTCAAGGATTAGGCTTTGCCATTCCCATTGAAACCGCTCAACGCATTGCTGAACAGCTTTTTGAAAAAGGTCGGGTTGACCATCCTTATCTGGGAATTCAGATGGTTACACTGACTCCAGAGTTACGCAAAGAAATTAATCAGGATCAAGATGCAGGTTTAAACGTGACTCAAGATCAGGGCGTCTTAATCGTCCGCGTCGTTCCTAATTCCCCAGCTCAACAAGCAGGTCTTGAACCGGGTGATATTATTCAAGAAGTTGGCGGAAAAGCGATTAAAACTGCCTCGGATGTACAAGAAGAAGTAGAAGCGAGTGAAGTTGGAGCGAATCTTGATATTGAAGTGAATCGTCAGGGGAAAACGAAAACGATTCTCGTAAAACCGGGAGCGTTTCCGGTCAATCAATTAGATTGACATCCTTCCCAACTAATCCTGATTGGGGTTAGTGCGAGCGTCTCGCTCGCTATCTTGTCTCGCTATCTTGTATGGTTTTTATCTATTAAGCCTTAAAATTTGCTGAACCTTTAATCGTCCTTTGCACTTTTATTTTTAGGGGTTTCCGGTTTGTGCAGCAAGTCTTACCACAAACGGTTAATCCTGCAAGAGTTGCACCACAAACTCAGCCGCCGTCAGATAACGTCGCCATTCTCTCCCATTCTTAAGGGGTTGTATCCCCCACCCTTGACAGCTATCTGGCTGTTCCCATAATTTTAGATGCTCCACTGGGGGGTCAGCATAAAAACGACTGTCACCACTTCCCAATAAGGCGGAACTCCAGTGGGTAAAATAATCGTGACTCAGCCGATGAATGGGAAATGTTCCATATAAGGGTACACCCCACCCATCCAACGCCACCAGCGCTTTCACGGTTCCCCTAAGCATTTGCCATCCCCATGCTGCACCAATCGCACCAACTACTCCTGCGCTAAAACTGATAAAAGTAACAGAGGTGTTCATTAGAGTAAGATGACGCTGTAAATAGTTCAAAATATGAATAGCTGAATATGCCGGATACTCGTGGCTGGGAAAAATTAACATTTGTTGAACACGCCCTACATTACCAGAGTCACAGCGTTGTAACCCAGCTAAAAACTCTTGTGTCAACTGTGAATTGTGAATACCGGGACAAATGATAACTGCTTTCTGCATGATAGTGACGTAGTTTTATTTCTGCCTTCTTGCACGAGGCACTAACATAAAATATTACTATTGGAAATCAATGTGCTAAATCACGTCTTTTTAGCATACAGTTTTAATACTGAACCGCCGTCCTCCACAAATACTCCTCATACAAGGTGGCTGCAAATACTAATCTATTACAATTCCCGTTGGTTTCTGATCCCCATGGGTTTCTGCTCAACGTTAGAGGCAATCCATCAATTATTTTGTTTAGATAGTAAAATGGAGGATAACAAGAAAACTCTCTAATTGTAGATCTTTAACATAACTTTACATTAGTGTATTATTTCTGTGAAGACAAGCCATAGAGCTTGAAATGGACTAGACGACTGTGCAACTATTTTCCTTAAAGGAGGGAAAAACAATGGGGCTTCTACCAATCAAGACGACAACGACCACTATTGCAACAACGGCTCTTCTGAGCTTGTGGGGACTGCCAGCAATGGCATTTACAATCACGCCAACGAGTGATACAGATTTACTTCTGAATTCTTTGTTAGGGTATACGACCGGACTGAGTAACATTGTTTTAACAGTTTACGATGATCAGGAAAACGTCAACGATAAAGCCTTTGGTACCTTCAGCGACGATCCCTTCGGTCTGGGTGAGGGCATCGTTTTGAGTACGGGTAGAGTTGACGAACTACCCGGACCCAACACAGAAGATGGAGGACTAGTGCCTACAGAGGGAGATCCCAATGACTTGAGTACAGATTTTGATCCGCCAAGCCCTCCCCCTGCAGATTCAGGAAATTCTACCCCTGAAGATAGGGCGATAGGGATGCAAGGGGATGATATAACATTGAAAATCAGCTTTGATGTTGACAATACAGCAGAAAAGTTATTTTTCCAATATATCTTTGGCTCGGAAGAATTTGTCGAATTTGGCGGGACTGAATTCAATGACTCTTTTAAAATGTTACTCAACGGGATTAACTTAGCCAAATTGAGTGATGGGCAAGAGGTGACGATCAATAATTTGGTTCCTGATCCCCAAAATCCAGATTTGTACCATGATGACTATGTGAATAATCCAGCAGAACTTAACATAGCCAATACTAAGCTGGATGGTTTTACGCAGTTATTGACCTTTGAAGGACTACTTGAGCAAAATTCCCGGAACACTCTTATTATCAACGTCAAAGATAAGGGTGATGGTCTTTATGACTCTGCTGTCTTCATCAAAGGCAAGTCTCTCGGAACAAAACCACCACAACTAAATCCTCAACCTGAACCGAATGACGATCCCTCTGATGAACCCCAATCCCCCTCAGACGACCCTGTAACTGATCCTGGAACTGATCCGGGAAATTTATTTCCCCCAGATGATCCAGAACCCCAGAGTGTGCCCGAACCATCCGGCTTACTCGGATTGCTGGGAGTGGCAACTTTAGGGGTTCGGACAATGATTAGACGCAAACAGAAAGCTCACTTACAAGAACACTGAATGCGATTAGTTAATTCCTCGCGGGCTACTGGGTTTGCGATACCCATAAGTGGTAATCTAGAGAGCGGTATTGTTAAGCTCTTAAGCTGTGACAAATCCACAGACTGACTCGATGGAGCATAGTGTGGGCTTCTAGAAATAGCAAGCCCTTTGTCACCTGAGTGCTTTATGAAGTCAGAAGCACGCTCGTTATCCCAGAATATAATAGACGCAAGCATGGTAGCCACCACAGAAAAAACAAACACCGGCGTTATTACTCAAATCATCGGACCTGTTGTCGATGTTGAGTTTCCTGGCGGCAAAATGCCCCGGATTTACAATGCTTTGAGAATTGAAGGTAAGAATGCAGCAGGACAAGATGTTGCCGTAACCTGTGAAGTGCAGCAGTTACTCGGTGATAACCAAGTCCGAGCCGTTGCCATGAGTGGTACGGATGGCTTAGTTCGAGGGATGGAAGCTGTAGACACTGGCACCGCCATTAGTGTTCCCGTCGGCGGTGCTACCCTGGGACGAATTTTCAATGTGTTAGGTGAGCCTGTCGATGAATTGGGTCCGGTCAATACCGAAGAGCGCTCCCCCATTCACCGTTCGGCTCCTAAATTCACCGAACTGGAAACCAAACCGTCGATTTTTGAAACGGGGATTAAGGTTGTAGACTTGCTGGCACCCTACCGTCGCGGAGGTAAAGTTGGGTTGTTTGGTGGAGCGGGTGTTGGTAAAACCGTGATCATTCAAGAACTGATCAACAACATTGCCAAAGCTCACGGTGGTGTATCAGTTTTTGGTGGTGTGGGCGAACGCACCCGTGAAGGAAATGACCTTTACAACGAATTTAAAGAGTCAAAGGTTATTAACGAAGAAGATCTCAGCCAGTCTAAAGTAGCGCTGGTCTACGGTCAGATGAACGAACCCCCCGGTGCCCGGATGCGTGTCGGTCTGGCGGCGCTGACGATGGCGGAACATTTCCGCGATGTCAACAAGCAAGACGTGCTATTGTTCATCGATAATATCTTCCGGTTTGTGCAAGCGGGTTCAGAAGTATCCGCCCTCCTCGGTCGGATGCCTTCGGCTGTGGGATATCAGCCCACATTGGCTACAGAAATGGGTCAACTCCAAGAGCGGATTACTTCAACCAAAGAAGGATCAATTACCTCGATTCAAGCGGTCTATGTCCCAGCTGATGACTTAACCGACCCCGCACCCGCAACCACCTTCGCTCACCTTGATGCGACGACGGTATTATCCCGTGCTTTAGCCTCCAAGGGAATCTACCCAGCGGTAGACCCATTGGATTCCACTTCGACCATGCTCCAACCCAGTATTGTGGGTGAAGAGCATTACCAAACGGCGCGTGCGGTTCAGTCAACCCTACAGCGCTACAAAGAACTCCAGGATATTATTGCAATTCTGGGCTTAGATGAATTGTCAGAAGATGACCGTCTGACGGTTGCCCGGGCGCGGAAGATTGAGCGTTTCTTGTCTCAGCCTTTCTTTGTGGCGGAAGTATTTACAGGATTGCCCGGTCAGTACGTTTCTCTTGACAAAACGATTAAGGGATTCCAAATGATTCTGAATGGAGAATTGGACGACCTGCCCGAACAGGCATTCTATCTGGTTGGTGATATTGATCAAGTGATCGCTAAAGCTGAGAAGATGAAAGGTTAATCCCTTGTGAGTTTTGAGTCATTAGTCATGAGGCTGTTCTAAGCTGATGACTAATGACCAATGAGGTAGCTTGATTGGCGCTTCCTTGAGTATGACAAAAGACTACTAACACATTATGAGCTTAACTGTTCGAGTTGTTTCTCCCGACAAAATTGTCTGGGATTCTGAGGCTGAAGAAGTAATTTTGCCCAGTACGACCGGTCAACTGGGTATATTGACGGGTCACGCCCCCCTGTTGTCAGCACTGGACATTGGTGTAATGCGAGTTCGTCCGGGTAAAGACTGGATACCCATCGCCCTCATGGGCGGATTTGCCGAAGTTGAAAATGATGAAGTAACCATTCTCGTTAATGGGGCGGAACAGGGAGAGACGATTGATAAGGAAGCCGCACGAGAAGCTTTCTCTCAAGCCCAAGAGCGTCTCAACCAAGTCCAAACCAGTGAGAATCGGCAAGAAAAGATTCAAGCCACGCAAGCTTTAAAGAGAGCAAGAGCTCGCTTTCAAGCAGCGGGTGGTATGGTTTGATGCTAAACGAGCATTGCCATTGAAAAAGAAAGGAGCTATCCAGACGTTAGTTAGCTGGATAGCTCTTTTGTATAGGAGAAGGCAGGAGTCAGGAGGGGTAGAAGGAAAAATTATCCCAGGGATAAAGGGGTTTGGGTCATCGGATTTGGTATTACTCGCTATTTTGTATGGTTTTTTTCTCCCCCAGCTCCCAGACGTGCCATGGCACGTCTCTACATTGCTCCCCCAGTTTACCCAGCTTCCCCCAGCTCCGCTTCATCCACTAGGCGCTACCTGTAAAGGTGACTTCTGGAAATTTTGCCTGCGCTTCATTCATGGGACGATTTTTACCTTCTTCTTGCCAGTAGTTAATCACTTCAGTGGCTTGGTTGAGCAACTCAACGCGATCCATTTCGCTAATCCAATGTTTGGCTTCCAGTTCGTTTTTGATTTGCTCCCAAGCATCGTTCCGGGGCCAGAAAAAGTAGGATGTCAGCGGGCTAGTTCCTTTACCCACGACTTGATCGACGGCGAGTGCCACATTCTCTTCTAACCAGAGAACTTTTAAGATAAATTTAGACAAACAAACCTCCAACAATAGATCAGGTATCTTATACTTAATGTACAATCAATCATTCTACAGGATAGCGAAGGTGAAAGCCCTCGTGATTTATCTGGGGGATAAAACTGCACGGCTTAAGCAACTGAGTTAGTCGTGGGAGTGTTTACATTGACAACTTTAAAATCAAGAACAAAATCAGGGTCTAGACTAGCGATCGCCGTTTTCGATATTGATGGTGTTATCCGGGATGTGAGTGGATCTTACCGGAGAGCGATCGCGGATACAGTCGAGCATTTTACCGCTGGAGTGTATCGCCCGTCTTCTGTTGAGATTGACCACCTTAAATCCGAAGGCTTATGGAACAACGATTGGGACGCCTCACGAGAGCTCATCTATCGCCACTTTGAGCAGCGAGGTCAGGCGCGATCGCAGGTTGCCCTAGATTATGATAACCTGATTGCCTTTTTTAATGCTCGCTACCGAGGCGCTGATCCAAATCATTGGACAGGATACATCTGTGATGAACCATTACTCCTCAACCCCAACTATCTTGAATATCTAACCTCAGCCGATATTTTATGGGGCTTTTTTAGTGGGGCGACGCGAAATGAAGCACTTTACGCTCTTTCAAAACGTCTCGGTTTGCCAGCCCCCGCACTCGTGGCGATGGAAGATGCCCCCGGTAAACCTGATCCGACAGGATTATTGGCAGTCGTTAACCAGCTTCAGCAACAGCACCAAATAGAGCAACCATTGCCTACCATCTATGTAGGAGATACCGTGGCAGATATGTACACAGTTACAGCAGCCAAAACTCTTCATCCAGACAGAACCTGGGTTGGTGTTGGTGTTCTCCCGCCACATGTTCAGGAAACAGCAGAACGCCGTGAGGCTTATCAACAAACCTTAAAAAAAGCAGGGGCGGCTCAAGTTTTTAGCAATGTTGAGCAGATCACCCCAGAACAAATTCAGCAATTGGTGTGAGCTAAGCTGTTCGGCATTTAAACCTTAATGTCAAGAATGACTTGTAGTGCGAGCATCTTGCTCGCTACTAATATTTAACTTAAATGCTTACCACGCTTCAAGTTGCGTGTCATCCCATCAGGCGATTTTTCCCACACCCTCCATTCTCCACCCAATCTCCTTGGACAAAGGAAAACCGTAAGCTATATTAGTATTGCTATATCAGTATTAGCAATTTAGATGCCAATAATAGCATGGTGCATCCCCATAAAAGCAATGAATTTAGACTATGATACTGCCGTGATCATGCTAGCCATCACGTTTCCTTTAGTGATGACTTGGTTGCTAGTTAGTGGTGAATTAGAACTTTGGGCTTATTTGGGTATATATGGTATCTGTTTGTGGGGACTAGGAGCTTTAAAAAAAGAATAGTGATAACGGGGTCATTTTTCAGCGTTAGTCTGGCAAAAAAGGAGTGATAAGTAGTCGGACAAAAGAAAACCGTGCTGTATTAAGTTTTGCAAATAGCCCTCAACCCCTATCTCAGTCTACTTTTGCGTCAGCCTCACCGATCAAATCAAAAGCATAACAGCTTGCTGGAGGGCGTAAATTTATCATCCCCTAAAAACGCTGAAATCCTCATCAAAAGTGGCGTTTACCCCACCGAAGCCATACCCGACTCAATTCGAGCAGAGTAAAATATTAACTAGAGTTAATTGTTCCAAAAGGGCTAAACACAACTATGGACTTTCGCCTCAAGACACTCTTACCTGACTACGAAAAAGCCTTCCTGACCTGTAACTTACAAAAAGAAAAAGAATCCGAAGTTCAGCAAGTTGTTGAGCGAATGAAGGATCTGCGACAACACTATGAAACCGTTGAACAAGCGACAGGCATTCCGTGGTGGTTTGCAGCGGTTATTCACTACAGTGAGTGGAACCTCCGCGAACCTGACTTATTTGTGAAAAAAGTGACAGAAATTTTATTGGCTAAGGAGTTCCATAAAGCCCGAACTCGCACCCTCGGTGCTTATCTGTGGGGGTTTGACTTGTGGAATGGATTTAGACATGGAGTTGGAGATCAATCCGAGTGGGTTTGGGGTGGTACCACTGTTCTGAAGCATCCATCAACCACCATTGGAGCAGCGGCGATTGTTTACTATCTCCAATCCCAGAAAATCATTGATATCCCTAAACCAGGAACAGGTATTAAAATCAAGATTTTATCCGATACAGTATTTAAAGCGCGACCAGATCAATCATTTCGGCTCAAACCAGAAGAAAAAATCACGGTAAAAGGGGGTACTCGCCTGGAAATTATTGAGGATGACCCCTCTGAGGGAGGACACGTCAAAGTCCTGTTACCCGATGGGGTTTTGTTAGGGCAGAATAATCAGAGTGATTGGTATGTTTTCAAAGAACATATTGAAATTCAGGGAACGGAACCGAATAATCGCCCCAGCGATAAAGCAGAAGAACCCGAAACTAAAATTGCTTCACCCAATAAAGGACGTCCCATCACCGTACCCAAATTAGGAACAGTCTATCTGGGAAATCCAATTCTCGAAGGTGGACACTTTAGTTGGGCGGAAGCGACAATGAATGGCTCAAGGATTCCTGTTAATAATGAGGTGGTTGAGGGGATTTTGAGAGTGGCTCATGTGATGGAAGAAGTGAGAGAATATTTGGGCGCTCGTCCGATTACTATAAATTCTTGGTATCGTGATCCAGTAACTAATCGTAAAGTCGGAGGGGCAACAAAATCCAGGCATTTAGTTGGTGATGCTGTGGATTTTGTGGTTCAAGGAATCTCCCCACCCCAAGTTAATCAGCGCCTAGAATCCTGGTGGGGAAATCGGGGTGGATTAGCCAGTGCTAGCTCTTTTACCCATATTGATGTGAGAGGGTATCGCGCTCGGTGGAGCTATGGATTTTGAGTTAATGCGTGTCTTGGGGGGGCTTCCGTAGTTAGTGTGCTAAATTGTTAGTTTGATTTGTCCAAATATTGAACAGCAATAGCTTTAAGCATTTTTACAGTACAAGCGATGGTGCAGGTTCCCCCGTGTTTCAACCGGGGGAGTGTCAAACTATGATCGGTAGCGGAGTGTTAGTCGATAGCGATACTACATTCGTCATCTGTCCTTTGGTTCATTAGGCAACCGCCTCGTATTGTTGGGACTCCGTCTCAACTTGCCGAAGAATCTCCATGGCTTCGGGTAGAGTCTCGCAGATATAATTCGCTTTGAAGTGAAAAGGACGAACGCGAGAATCAGTAAGCACAGCCGGTTCCCAGATGCATAGTTTGATCGGCTTGTCGGGATTGTTGGTGGCACTAATGGAGTATTGAACCGTGGCAGTGCTTCTTTCCATACAACGTCGATGGTATCGCAGTACAAACCAAGGAGAGTTTTCTCTCCTTACTAAATTATGAGGCAAAACCGGGCTGGAATGTTCCCTCTAAGTGAGGATTTGCCGGAAAAAACAGCAAGGATGAAGGAGAAAACCCCGGTTTGCTTTCATCCTTGCTCTAAATCTAGCCAGCTTCCCCAGCTTCCCCTGCTTGCACGCCCGGTGATCAAAAACTTTCGTCATGCCTTAGTGATACTCCCATTCAGCTAGGTGGCAATGATGTGCAAGTCAACATCCTTGAGATACCGCAGCAACTGCTGCACAGGAGAACCTTGTAATGCTAACTGCCACCGGGATTTATGCGTTTGTCCGACCACAACTTGAGTAATGTGGTAGGTGTGTGCTACTTTGGCGATCGCGTTGGGAATATTGGTGCTGGTGACGTGTAAAAATTCACCCCCAAATTCCTGACAAAAATGCTCACACATTTCTATATAGAGGCTTTCATCTTTGGTGAGAAACTGTTCAGGGTGAGCCACAAACAATCCATATAAACGGGCTCGCATAATAGTCGCTAACCGCGCCCCCCGTCGTAGCAATTGAGCTGAATTAGGATAGGTGGACACACAAACTAACACCCGTTCGTGAACGCTGTAAAATTTGCCTGTTAGGGTAGACTTTTCAGCTACGGCTTCCAGGTTGTCAGCCACTTCCCGCAGTGCCAATTCTCGTAAGGCGAGTAAGTTTTGGCGTTGGAAGAAATTCTGTAGAGATTGTTCTATTTTTTCAGGGGCGTAAATTTTCCCTTCGATTAATCGTTCTTCTAAGGTTTCTGGCGTGACATCGACAATAACCACTTCGTCGGCTTCATCCAAGAGGCGATCGGGTATTCGTTCTCGCACGACAACCCCGGTAATTTTGGCAACTAAATCATTGAGACTTTCTAAATGTTGAATATTAACGGTAGAAAAAACATCAATCCCGGCATCTAAAATAACTTCAACATCTTGATAACGTTTTTCCCTAGGCAAACCCTTTATATTCGTATGGGCGAGTTCATCAATTAACACCAGTTGCGGTTGACGCGCCAGAATCGCATTGGTGTCCATTTCTGTGAGCGTTGTGTTTCCTCGACATATAGATAAACGGGGAACCATTTCTAGTCCCTCAGCGGCTGTTGCTGTCTCCTGGCGTCCGTGAGTTTCTAATAACCCAATAACGACATCAATTCCTTCTTCTCTAAGTCGATGCGCTTCTTGTAACATTCGATAGGTTTTACCCACGCCCGGTGCCATACCGATATACAGACGGTGTTTTCCGCGACGGCTGGTAGGGGGTTCAAAAGATTCAGGGGAAGCGGATGAATGGGTGAGTTCGTCTTTATTAATCATCGCGGATCAAAACGTAGAAATTAACTTATAAAGTCGTCTTCGGAAAGTGAACTACAATCATTGAGGTATCGGGATGAGTTCGTGCGATCGCCTCGGGTTCGATCAGTTGCCCTGGCAAACTTAATAAACGAGTAGAATCTGTGTACGCCATTAAAATTAGCAAGTCATCCCTTTGCAGCAGGCGCGAAACGTTTTTGACAAAATTTCCCCGCACTCGCATTAGCGGAGTATCGATGCTTAACCCAACTGATTCTGGCTGTAGCCTGAACGGTTTCGAGTGAGTCGCCACCACCATAAGTTGGAGCGTGGCTTTGAGTTCTTTGGCTAAATTATCAGCGACTTCTACGGTTTGTTTAAATGTAGCCGATGACGTAGTTTGAGCGTCTGCGGCTAAAAGAACTCGTCGGGTATTTTCAATCGGTTGGGAAAACCGACTAATTAATACCGGAACAGGGGATCGCTGGATTACATTGTCGATAACACTGCCAAAAAAATTCTCGCGAGTGGTTGAGTATCCTTTCCACCCACAAATAATCAGACTGGCATCACGTTCTGATGCCGTGCGGGTAATTCCTCTGTCAATGGCATCATCCACTCGACCAATTGACTCCACCTGAGTTACGGCGGCATGAGCGATGGCTTCTGCTGTGGCTAAGAGCTGGGTTTGTAGCATTTTTGCTTGGGGAGTTACAGGTTTATATTTATCGGAAATAACATGAAGTGGGAGTAGTGTTCCTTGAGCCATTTTTGCCAAGATTAATGCTAATTGGAGCAGGTTATCTTCAGTGTTGGGATTAGCAACCGGAACGAGAACGCGCTTCCCCAATTTCTGAGGACTGCCTGTTTCAACTGAACGACTCTGAACTATTTTGACTCTCTTGCCCCAGCGCTCAATTATCCAAGGAGAACCAATACAAGTAACTAAGATCATGGCAATAATGCCATTAACGGTTAACTCATCAACCAGTTCGATATCATAGGCAACTGTAATCGCGGCTAGCGTTGAAGCGGCTTGAGCCATGGTCAGACCAAACATGACCATGATGCTGGGAAATCGAAAGCCAAACCATTTGCCTGTTCCCCAAGCCGCCAGAAATTTACTGATGACTTCAACGACAACAATGACAGCAGCAATTAAAATAGATTTCGGTTGCTGGATTAATACTAGAGGGTTAATCAGCATTCCTACGGAAATCAGAAAAAATGGCACAAATAAGGTGTTGCCAATAAACTGAATCCGATTCATCAAAGGACTCAGTTGGGGAATCAGTGGCGTCAGGGCAATTCCCGCTAAAAATGCACCGATAATCGGTTCAATTTCAATCAATCCTGCCAGATAAGAAATGACAAATAACGTCGCCAGAACAAAGATAAATTCTGCACCTTCGTCATGTCCAAACCGTCGGAAAAACCAGCGACCAATTTTAGGAACACCCCAGAGGGCTGCAAATGTATAAATGCAAAGCGCTGGAATCAGAAATAACCAAAAACCAAGGGTGAGTGTTCCGCCATCTGCTTTGAGGACAACGGCTAGCACTAATAGTGCCAATACATTGGTAATTAAGGTTGCTCCCAGAGTCGCGGTTACAGCCTGAGTTCGCATAATTCCCAGCTTGTTCAACAGGGGTAATGCTAGGAGGGTATGAGACGCGAAGCAGGAGGCTACCAGTATTCCGGCTAAGACGCCATATCCCAACACCAACATGGCAAATGTCCCCAGTACCATCGGCACAGTAAAGGTAGTTAACCCGAAAATAACGGCTTTACTAGCATTGTCTTTAAGGTCATTTAGGCTGGTTTCCAACCCCGCCATGAACATCAAAAATAGCAACCCGACGGTTCCTAGTAGAACAATTGTACTGTCGCGTTCCAGCAGACCCAGAACATGGGGTCCTACTACCACACCAGCGAGGATTAACCCGACAATACCAGGGAGTTGCAGTCGCTCAAATAGAAGTGGAGCGACTAACATAATCGCCAAAATGGTGAGGAAAACGGCTACGGGGTCAGTAATCGGTCCGGGTAAGACTTGAGCTAGGTAAGTCAGTAGGAGCATTCTAATTAGGGATGTCTATTTTACAAGTGACCAATAATTTAGTTTTGGACGGGTTCTTTTTTAGGTTTAACCTGTGGAGAATAGCCGTGTTTATGAATAAACCATTGTTTTCGCACAGGTCGAGTGATTTGCCAAAACACTTTAGTAATGGGTTCCTCTATCCATTCTGGGATAAACACGCCAATTAGACCTCGCCCATCATCTTCTTGAAATAAGACAAAAAGCCGCTCTAAAAAATAGAGAATCTGCACATAACCTTCAAGCTCACTCGCTCTGGTTGGGTTTCGTTCCTCAACCCAACCTACACCTCATTTTTCACGGGAAGTCTAGAAACTATTGTAGAGACGCGATGCGAGAAGCGTCTGGGCGGGTTTAGTCACATCTGGGTACAACTAAAAAGATAGTTGTGAAACCCGCCCCTACAGAGGCACCACATACTGTGAAAAGTCAGAACCTAAAAAGGTGATAGGCTTCCGTACTATTCCCTTGAGGTTTAACCCGTTACAGCGCATCAAGTGCCAAATTCAGCCTTAAAACATTCACTCCGGGTTCACCAAAGATGCCAAGAAATCGACCATCTATATAGTGACGAATGAGAGTCTCAACTTGATTAGTTTCTAGGGAACGTGCTATCGCTATCCGCTCAATTTGTCTTCTGGCTGCCTCAATGCTAATATGCGGATCTAAACCCGAACCCGAGGCATAAACTAAATCAGCCGTTGGCTCAATTCCTGCGTCCTGAAGTTGGTCAATGGTTTCCTGAATTCGTAGGATTAATTCTGGATTACTGGGTGCTAAATTACTCGCACCTGAAACACCAGTTGGTGCCGCATCTTCTCCTTCAGAGTAGTTTACGCTACTGGGACGACTCCAGAAATATCGTTCAGAGGAGAAGGATTGACCAATCAACGCTGAACCGATGACTTGTCCTTGGTTATTGGTAATCAAACTGCCATTGGCTTGATATGGAAAAAACACTTGACCGATAAAAATCATCAAAAAGGGATAAATTAGGGCGGTCAAAATCCACAAAACTAATGTGGCACGAATTCCAGTAATTGTTTCTCGAATGACAGACATGGTTTTGAATAATGAATAGGTAGTGCAAGTATTGGAGGTTAGGGGAGTAAGATACTCCCTTTCCCGATGAGGCAAATTAACGGAATTGACAGATTTTCTGCGGCTGGTTTGGTTCAGATGACTTGGATTGTTTTTTCTGGTGTTTCTTCTGATACCGTTCTAACCATATATGCCGCCACTGACGCCTTATTCGCCAATCCGCCAATTTCCGGCGAATTTCTTCAACAAGTTCTTTCCACATGATTAAAATCGCTCCGGTTGAAAAATAACCACAAATAAGTACACGGATAGTCCCAGAGTGACAATACCCAAAAGTCCGATCGCATAAGCCGCTTGGCGGGTAATTTCATCCCCTGTCGTGGCATAGACGGCTGGCGCGATCGCGAGATTTAAGCACATCAGTAGAAAGAGTTGAATCGGTAAACGATTACCTTGCCACTGTTCTCGGACTAACTCAATCAGTTCACTCACGTCTCTGGGTACAATTTCGTTTAAATCCTTCCCTGGTTTCATCTGTTATCTCCTGGTTAAATCTTTGTTCTACGCCAATCCCACAGCCGCGATTAACCAATCAATCCCTTTAATTCCGATAAACGGTGCAACAATTCCTCCTAACCCGTAAATCAAGATATTTCGTCGCAACAATTGATTGGCACTTAAGGGTCTAAACTTCACACCTTTTAATGCCAAAGGAATTAAGGCAGGAATAATCAAGGCATTGTAAATCAGCGCCGCTAATATGGCAGATTGAGCGCTGGCTAACCCCATAATATTGAGACTGCCAATACCAACAGCCGCAAACATGGCGGGTATAATCGCAAAATATTTAGCGATATCATTTGCCAGAGAAAAGGTGGTTAACGCCCCCCGCGTAATCAGCAACTGCTTGCCAATCGTGACCAAATCAATTAACTTTGTAGGATCAGAATCTAAATCCACCATATTCGCCGCTTCCTTTGCCGCTTGTGTGCCGGAATTCATGGCTAATCCCACATTTGCCTGTGCCAAGGCTGGGGCGTCATTTGTCCCATCCCCCGTCATCGCCACCAATTTGCCTGCGGCTTGTTCACGTTGAATCACGGCGATTTTATCTTCCGGTGTCGCTTCGGCAATAAAGTCATCCACTCCGGCTTCTTGGGCAATCACCGAGGCAGTAATTCGGTTATCCCCAGTCAGCATCACACTTTTAACCCCCATGCGCCGCAACTGGTCAAAGCGATCGCGCATTCCGGGTTTGATGATATCTTTGAGGTAAATTACGCCATAAATATCCTCACCACAGGCAACCGCCAAGGGAGTACCTCCTAAGCGAGAAACCCGTTCGTAAGCTTCATCTAAGTCAGATGCAAATTGACCGCCTCGAGACCGCACAAATCCCTTAATCGCATCCACGGCGCCTTTGCGTATCTCGTCCCCATTGGGGAGATTTGTGCCACTCATACGAGTTTTCGCCGTAAACTCTACCCCTTCCGCCGCGTTGCGGTCAAAGGTGACGGCTGAACCAATATGATGTGCCAGTTTCACAATCGACTTGCCTTCCGGCGTCTGATCAAAGATACTGGCAGCTAATGCAACATCGGCAACCTCGACAACGCAGTGACCATTTACGGGAATGAACTCCTCCGCCAAGCGGTTCCCCAGGGTAATCGTGCCAGTTTTATCCAAAACCAAGGTATTCACATCACCACAGGCTTCCACTGCCCGTCCCGAGGTGGCTACTACGTTAAACTGGGCAACTCTATCCATCCCAGCGATACCAATCGCACTGAGTAATCCGCCAATGGTTGTCGGAATTAGCGCCACCAATAGGGCAATTAAGGTAACCACACCCACCGGTGAACCCACATAATTAGCAACTGGGGGAATTGTGACCACGACAATTAAAAACACCTGAGTCAGAACCGCCAACAACACCGTTAAAGCAATCTCATTCGGCGTCTTGCTGCGTTGTGCCCCTTCCACCAAAGCAATCATCCTATCCAGAAACCCTTGACCCGGCTCTGCCGTTACCCGGATAATCAGTTCATCAGATAGAATCCGGGTTCCCCCTGTCACAGAACTTGCCACATCTGAACCGGGTTCCTTGAGAACCGGGGCTGATTCCCCAGTAATGGCTGATTCATCAACCGAAGCCACCCCTTCAATCACTTCCCCATCGGCGGGAATAATGTCACCGGCAATCACTTTAATGGTTTCACCTTTATGCAATTCGGTGGAACTCACTTCTACAGTGGTATTATCCGGTAGAAGTTTCCGGGCGACAGTATCGGATTGAGTGGAACGCAAGGAATCTGCCTGTGCCTTACCCCGCCCTTCTGCCACGGCTTCGGCAAAATTGGCAAATAGAAGAGTGAATAAGAGAATGATGGCAACCAGACTATTAAATAAGCGCTGATTGTCTCCAGTCACCGGACCAAACAAACTTGGATATAGCGCCAGCAAAATGGTGATGATTGTACCAATCCAAACCACAAACATGACTGGGTTTTTTATCATCACGCGGGGGTTCAGCTTGAGGAAGGCTTCCCGTAATGCACGTTTGTAGAGTCCTTTGGTATTCACTCGCTGTTGTCGTTTATTTTGCTGTCGGTTTTCACGACGGCGAGGTGATTTTTGGGGTGTTTCCAAAGGTTTTTTCGTTTTCATACCGTAACGATGGATAATCAATGGGTCTAGTCAGGGCGATGAGAGGTTGAATGCTAACCACCCGCCGCAATTTGAAAGGCTTCGGCAATCGGTCCAAGGGCAAGTACGGGGAAGAAGGTGAGGGCGCCAAGGATGAGAATCACGCCAGCCGTTACACTGGTAAACAATCCCGTATCTGTCCGCAGCGTACCTGTTGTTTCGGGTACAGGCTGTTTCCGGTACATACTGTCAGCTAACAGCAATAGGGCAATAATGGGGATGTAGCGCCCTGCCAAGAGGCTAATGCTAGCCGTCAAATTCCACCACAACGTACCATCGGCTAATCCTTCAAATCCTGACCCGTTATTGGCAGCAGCAGAGGCATATTCATAGATAACTTGGGAGATGCCGTGAAAGCCGGGATTCGTAATTCCGGCTAGGGTTTCTACATCTGGCAAACCCATCGTATCTGCGAAGGAAATACTAATCGCACCAGGAATTAAAATCATAATCGGGTGGACTAGCAAAATTACACTCGCCAGAACAATTTCGTGCTTTTCAATCTTGCGTCCAAAGAGTTCGGGGGTTCGCCCTACCATCAATCCGGTGAGAAATACCGTCAAGATTAAGAAGGTAAATAGATAGGCAGTTCCCGTTCCTTGACCCCCCCAGACAATTTGTAGGAACAGATTGAATAAGGTGGTAAAACCTCCCGGTGGCATCAATGAATCATGCATTCCGTTCACTGCACCACACATCGTTCCGGTGGTAGACACTGCCCAAAGTGCTGTTAATGCCCAATCAAAGCGCACTTCTTTTCCTTCTAAGTTTGTGGCGATTTCGCCTAAACGATTGTTGACTAAGGGATTCCCTTGATACTCACCGATGGCAGCAACTACAATCAGGACGGCATAGATCAAAAAGACCATGCCAAAGAGTAACCAGCCTTGCTTTTTGTTATTAGCAAAGATGCCGTAGGTGTAAATGAGTGCGGCGGGAATAACCAACATGGTAATCGTTTCAATCAGGTTAGTCGCACCGTTGGGATTTTCAAAGGGATGGGCTGAGTTGATGCCAAAAAATCCACCCCCGTTTTCGCCCAGTTCTTTAATAATTTCAAAGTGAGCAACTGGACCTCTGGCAATGTATTGTGTGGCACCTTCTAAGGTGGTTGCCACCGCAGATCCAGCTAAGGTTTCTGGGACACCGAGGATGAGTAAGACTAATCCCCCAATAAGAGAAATCGGCAGTAAAATTCGGGTGATTGATCGGGTTAAATCCACATAGAAGTTACCCAGGGATCGACCTGTTAACCCTCGAATGAATGCGATTCCTACTGCCAAACCTGTGGCGGCTGAGGTAAACATTAAATACCCCAGCGCTAGCATTTGAGAGGCATAACTGAATGTGGTTTCACCAGAGTAATGCTGCTGGTTGGTGTTGGTAACAAAGGAAATCGCCGTGTGTAGGGCTAAGTCCCAACTCGGTGCATCTAATTCTGTGGGATTCAGAGGTAGAATACCCTGAAGCATGAAGATTAAATACACCAGAACAAACATGGCGAGGTTGCTGTACAGCACGCCTTTGGCATACTGCCAACCAGTCATATCCCGTTGCGGGCGGATTCCAATTAGCTTATAGATGATTCGTTCAATCGGTGTCAGAATTGGGTCGAGAAGGGTTCTCTCACCCAAGAACACCCTCGCCATATAGGTGCCAAAAAAGGGAACAATTGCCACTAATATGGCTAAAATTATGGCAATTTGGAAAAAGCCTTGTAACATAAATAATTAGGTGGGGAGAATAAAGTTTAACGGCGGTGATCGTCATTTGTCATTTGTCATTTGTCATTGGTCATTTGTAAGGGACGAATCCCGTCCGACGGGAATAGGGCATCACTGTTGTCAATGAGGACTTCGTAAATGGACGCGATCGCGTCGGGCAAGGCGACCAAGAGACAGTCCTGTCCGTAATTCATTGCTGCTTCAATTGTGGAAGCCATTCCGTGGGTGAGTCTCACACTATTCATAAGTAGGCATTCTTTAGGTATTGGCAGAACCGAGAAATTCATACCGAATTGGCGGCTATGCCATTGAATTTGAGCCTGAATCAGGCGGATTGGCAATGTAAACATGGTTTTGCATCGATAGCTGTTCTGGGAACGGTGATCGAGTTTTCAATAATTCAATTATTAACGCTGAGAAAAAAATGGACATCATCCATCGAGTATAAATTTCTTTGTTTCTTTTTTAATGGCTTAACTTTATCGGATTATATGCGGATTTATATTCAATGAATATCTGGGTTTATTTAGAGATATATACTGGGAGATATAGTTGGTAGCTGAACGCTAAGTTTAGGCTAGATTAGGAGTAGTCTATAGGCTTGGATAAAGTAAACAAAGCGAATTATAATGTTGCGCCGATTACTGGCTCTCAAACCGACGTTTTTTCCTCAAAACCAGCACCACAAAACCTGTTGGCTGATAGCTGGAACCTTTGCTGTGGTGATTGCCCTGGAGTATGCCACACCCTCAGACTACGTGTTTGGCTACCTGTACACCGGACCAATTTTGCTGGCAAACCCCCGCTTAAATCGTTCAGCAACCCTGCAAGTCACGCTGATAGCCTCTGTGCTAACGCTTTTAAATCTGCTGATTCCCACTGTAGAATTAACCAATCCCGCAACAGTCGCCAATCGATTAATTGCAGTGATGGCATTAATCGCGACAGGTTGGTTAAGCGATCGCAACCGCCGCTATGAAGAAGCGATCGCGCGACATAAAGCCCAGTTGCAAGCCCAAACCCAACTCGCCAGTATTCGCGAAGATTTTGTGTCTACCCTCACCCATGACCTGAAAACCCCCCTCTTGGGAGCGATTGAAACGATAAAATTGTTTCAGGGTGGTCAATTTGGCACGATAACGCCACCTCAAGAAAAAGTGCTGAGGATGATGAATCGGTCTCATCATGCTTCATTACAACTGATCCAGACGCTGCTGGATGTTTATCGTAATGATGCCGAGGGGCTAAAACTCCAACGCCAACCTTTAAATTTAGTCGCGTTAGCAGAGGAAGTGATTGCCACCTTCACCGATTTAGCCGCCAGCCGTCGGGTGCATATCCTCTTGAATCATAGTGAATCGGACTTTCGCCGTTCTTTATGGGTGAATGGAGATGCTTTACAATTGCAGCGAGTGTTTGCCAATTTACTGGTTAATGCCATCAACCATTCCCCCCGTGGCGGTAAAGTCGAAGTGAGAGTAGCATCCCCTGGAGAGTATCAGATTGTCAGAATGCTTGACAGTGGACAAGGCATTACAGAGGAAGAATTACCTCACCTATTCGAGCGATTTTATCAAGGACACACCAATCGCCAAGCCACAGGTTCGGGACTAGGACTATACCTGACACGGCAGATTATTGAAGCCCATGGCGGTACAATTTGGGCAGAGAACCGAAAACCGAAAGGAGCGCTGTTTGGGTTTCAACTGCCTGCTTATGTTAAAGACGAATGACGAATAATACCAAATCCGGGTTAGCTACCCCCGTTATAACCCAGTCCGCGCAGGCGGACTTTGTTTGTATAGCAGCGATTTCAATCGCCTCTTACAGGGAGTAATAAAGGCGGATTTGGTATGACATAAACAAATGACAAATAACGAATGCGGATTCTACTCGTAGAAGATGATGAACTGTTCCGCTTAGGACTATCGACGCGATTGCAGCAAGAACCAGGATTAGAAATTGTGGCAGAGGCGGTAGATGGCGAGACGGCGGTGGAATTAACCAATCAGTATCTACCCGATGTTGTACTGTTGGATGTGGGACTACCCGGACTTGGTGGTGTGGAAGCGTGCCGTCAAATTAAGCAGCAACATCCAGAATTACCGATTTTAGTCCTAACCTCTCATTCCCAGAAACCTCTAATTGAGCGGCTAATTGCAGGGGGGGCTTCTGGATACTGTCTCAAAGGCATTGAAGCAGAAGTATTAATCCTAGCACTGCGTTCTGTGGCGGCGGGGGCGTCATGGTGGGACAAAACCAGTACCAATGAAATTCGCGCCGCTGTGGGAGAACAGACTCCGGAGGTTGCCCAATCGACTGATGAATCGTCTGCCAATCCTCTGACTCAGCGGGAACAGGAAATTCTGGCGCTGATTGCGGCGGGTAAGAGTAATCAAGAAATTGGGGAACTCCTACATATTGCCACAGGGACAGTCAGGGTTCATGTTCATGCCATTTTACAAAAATTGGACGTGCGCGATCGCACTCAAGCCGCTGTTCTGGCAATTCAAAAAGGATTGGTGAAAACGTAAAGGTTCTAGCATTCGGGAACTGTAGAGACGTTGCAGGCAACGTCTCTACGAGGTTTTACTGAACTGGACTTAACTCCCGTTGTGCCACTGCTTCGGGATTGGCTTCTGGGGTATCTTCTTCCGAGGGGGGCACCACTTGCCAGAATTTGCCTAAGAAGTCCGACCAATTTGCCAGAATTGTCTTGGCTTTGGCACTGTCGGTGCGGTCAACATGGGCTTGTATCAGGGCTTTTAGCTGCTGTTCCCCAGCCGATGTGGTTACCCGTTGAATCTTAACAATTTCGGGGTTGACTTTTGCCGGAAATTGTGAATCTTCATCCAAGACGTAGGCTAAACCTCCAGTCATTCCTGCACCGACGTTGCGCCCAACACGACCTAATACCACAATCACGCCGCCTGTCATGTATTCACAGCAGTGATCACCAGCCCCTTCAATCACCGCTTGACCTTTAGAATTGCGGACACCAAATCGTTCACCCGCCCAGCCATTGGCAAATAATGTACCGCCTGTGGCACCGTAGAGGCAAGTATTACCGACAATTACATTTTCGGCGGGGTTGTAGGTGGCTTCAGTGGGGGGCGTGATAATAATTTCCCCCCCATGCATTCCTTTACCTACATAATCATTGACTTCCCCAACTAGACGCAGAGTCATTCCGGGCAGATTGAAGGCACCAAAGCTTTGTCCGGCTGCACCCTTGAAGTTGAGGGTGATCTGCCCTTTAAAACCAGTATCGCCGTATTGTTTCGCGATCGCACCCGCTAGACGTGCGCCAACACTGCGATCAGTATTCAACACCGCTAAGTCTTTGGTGATTGTACCTTGGTTAGTGATGCAGGCTTGAATCTCTGGATCAGCCAGTAACTGATCATCGAGAACCGGTCCATTACTATGAACCTCCTCATGGTTGAGGAATGAGCGATCGCGACTTGTATCCGGTAAATCAGTTAGGCATTTCACCGATACGGTCGATGTCTTGGTCAACCCGACATCTTGGCGTTGCTGCAAGAGATCCGCCCGACCAATTACCTCATCTAACTTACGATACCCTAACCGTGCCAAGAGCGATCGCACTTCTTCGGCGACAAAGTAGAAGAAGTTTACTACATGATCTGGGATTCCGGTAAACCGCTTGCGTAAATGCTCCTGCTGTGTAGCCACGCCAACGGGACAGTTATTCGTGTGACAAATTCGCGCCATGATACAGCCTTCCGCAATCATCGACACCGAACCAAAGCCATATTCTTCCGCGCCCATTAATGCCGCCATCACCACATCCCAGCCAGTTTTGAAGCCGCCATCTGCCCGTAAAATCACGCGATCGCGCAGTTGATTCGTCATCAGCGCCCGATGCACTTCAGTGACACCCAACTCCCACGAAACACCCGCGTGTTTAATCGAACTCAGAGGAGATGCGCCCGTTCCCCCATCATGACCGGAAATCTGGATCACATCCGCATTTGCCTTGGCTACACCCGCTGCGATCGTACCAATACCGATTTCTGCCACCAGTTTCACTGACACCTTCGCCTCTGGGTTAATCTGATGCAGGTCAAAAATTAACTGGGCGAGGTCTTCAATCGAATAGATATCATGGTGAGGCGGTGGAGAAATCAGGGGTACACCAGCCTTAGATCGCCGCAACATGGCAATATAAGGACTCACCTTTTTACCCGGTAACTGTCCCCCTTCTCCCGGTTTCGCACCTTGGGCAATTTTAATTTCCAATTGTTTACCACTCATCAGGTACTCTGGCGTCACGCCAAAGCGCCCGGAGGCTACCTGTTTGGTGGCGGAACTGGCAGTATCCCCATTCCGTAGTCCTTTAAGATGGGGCAATGTGGGCGAATTTCCCTGATTATCCACATCATCTAAGACTTTAAACCGAACTGGGTCTTCTCCCCCTTCACCAGAATTGGATTTCCCGCCAATCCGATTCATGGCAATGGCTAAAGTTTCATGTGCCTCTCGTGACAGGGAACCCAAGGACATCGCCCCAGTACAGAAGCGCTGGACAATCTCCGCCACCGGTTCGACTTCTTCGATCGGAATGGGAGTGCGATCGCTCTTGAAGTCTAACAAATCCCGTAACGCTGTGACTGGGCGGTCTTCCAGGTATTTTTTATAGACCTCATAGTGATCATAAGCAGTCTTCCCTTTATCGGTTTTGCCGTTTCCGTTTTTAACCGACGCCACGGCTTGATGCAACGCCTTTGCCATCTCCGGACTATTCATGTGATATTCTCCACCGGGACGATACTGGATAAAGCCACAGTTTTCCAGTTTCTTACCCGTCAATTCTGGGAACGCCCGTTGATGGAAAGCCATCACTTCCTGTGCCAATTCTGCCAGATTCAATCCACCCAAACGGGAGGTTGTACCCCGGAAGGCTAAATCTAATACCTCTGCACCAATTCCTAGGGCTTCAAAAATTTGCGCCCCTTGGTAAGACGAGAGTAGAGAAATCCCCATTTTTGACAGGATTTTCAGTAACCCAGCTTCCACCGCCTTACGGTAATTTTTCTGGGCTTCTTCAATAGTTAAAGGTTCAATTTTACCCCGATTCATCAGTTTCTGGGTCTTGGGATTTGACCACCACTGACGCACCGATTCCAATGCCAAATAGGGATGAATTGCCGACGCCCCATAACCAATTAAACAGGCAAAATGATGGGTACTCCAGCATTGGGCTGTTTCTACCACCAGGGAGACTTTCATCCGCAATCCTGCCCGAATCAGGTGATGATGAACCGCCCCGACTGCTAATAGGGGTGGAATATAACTGGTGTTTTCTCCTACACTTCCGCCAATTTTATCGCTCAAAATCAGCACTTTTGAGCCAGATTTCACCGCTTGGTCGGCTTGGTCACATAATCGGTCAATGGCATTTTTTAGCCCATCCGGACCCGCGCTAATCTCAAATAAGGTGGAGAGTTCTGTGGTAGCAAACCCAGACGCTTTTACTGAATTTAACTCCGCTTCATTCAGAACCGGGGTTTTCAGTTTCAGCAGTTGGGCATATTCGGGTTTAGCCTCTAACAGATTCCCCCGTTCACCCAGTTCCATACTTAAAGACATCACCAGACTTTCCCGCAAGGGGTCAATCGGTGGATTGGTAACTTGGGCAAACCGTTGTTTGAAATAGTCATAAAGCAGGCGCGGCTTATCGGAGAGGATGGCTAAGGGAATATCATCCCCCATACAGAACGTGGGTTCTTTCCCTTGACTCACCATCGGTTCCAGGATCATATCCAAATCCTCAGCCGTATACCCAAAGGCGGTTTGCTGCTGGAGTAACGCTTTGGCGTCGAGTTGAGTTGAATCGGTAAACCCTTGAGGGGATAAAACCTGACGATGCTGTTTCAGCCAATCCCCGTAGGGTAAACGTTGGGCAACTCGCTGTTTGATGTCCCAATTTTTGAGAATTTCGTGGTTGGCTAAATCCACAGCAATCATCTGTCCGGGTCCGAGTCTACCCTTTTCCACAATATCTGCTTCGGGTAAGTCTACGACACCCGCTTCTGACCCGACCACCACATAACCATTCCGAGTAATACTATAACGGGCAGGTCGCAATCCATTCCGGTCAAGGGTTGCACCAACGACTTGACCATCACTAAAGACTAACAGCGCCGGACCATCCCAAGGTTCTTGAACGCCACTGTAATATTCGTAAAAATCCACAATTTCCGGATGATCCTGCAAATCGGGTTGATTTTTGTAGGCTTCGGGCACCATAATCATCAAGGCTTCCAAAGGACTACGACGCGATCGCACGAGTAACTCAAAGATATTATCCAGGGTAGCGGAGTCACTATTATCCGGATCAACGGTGGGCTTGAGGTCTTCCATTTCGTTCCCCCACACTGGATGAGATAAATCGGCTTCCCTTGCCTTCATCCAGTTAATATTACCCAGCAGCGTATTAATTTCCCCATTATGTCCCAATAATCGCATCGGTTGGGCTAGGGGCCATTTGGGTAGAGTGTTGGTGCTAAAACGGCGATGATAAACGGCAAAGGGGCTTTGAAACTCAGGATGTTTTAAGTCCTGATAAAATTCACCCAGTACCGCCGAACGCACCATGCCTTTATAGACAATTGTGCGACTCGATAGGGAGCAAATATATAAATCATCCGACCAATGAAGCGTACCATCAGCTTCTAAAGCACTGCCAATGCGACGGCGGGTTTTATAGAGGAGACGTTCCCGTTCATTCCCCGTTTGATGGGGACAGCTAACAATAATTTGCTCAATTTGCGGTTGATTCTCTAAAGCTTGGGGTCCCACGACTGACTCGTTTAGGGGAACGACACGCCAACCCAATACGGTAAACCCGTCGTGTTCAAAGACTCCGCCAACAATGTCCCGAACTTTAGTCGCCTTTGTCCCATCTTGGGGTAAAAATACCATACCCACCGCCAACTGGTCGGTTTGTGGCATGGTAATTCCTTGTTCCTCAAACCAAGACGTAAACAATCCCCAAGGAATCGTCGTCATCAAGCCAGCGCCATCACCCGAATCTCGGTCAGCGCTACAACCACCGCGATGTTCTAAACAGGTTAATGCCGAAAGTGCCTGTTCAATCAGTTCATGGCTAGCGACACCTGCGACTGAGGCGATAAAGCCAACACCGCAAGCATCTCGTTCTTCCACTAACCATCGTTGTCCTGGATAGGGTACATCGTCTCGATTCCAAGTTTGATACTGTTGATTTGGGTTGATGCTCCTGTTTGTCATAAGATAGTTCCTAGTGTTATTGGTCATTGGTCACTGGTCATTCGTCACTACAGGTAGGGGGGGCAAAGGGTATAAACCTTGAAACCCTTGTCTGATCGTTAGTTGTTATCGCCCACCTTACGGTAACTAGAAATTGATTACCAGTGCGGTAAAATCTCAGTTCTATCTAAGTCGGCTACGTCATCGCCAGTTCCATTGAAAAACTGAAAAATAGAGAAATAATTGACGTTAATTCGCTCTCTAGTGATCATTGTGTGAGTCATCTCGTGTCCAGTTGGCGTGGTTGTCCTAATATTTTTATATATACGGTTGGCAGACGGAGTAGCATCAGCCACTAAACTACAGACCCAGAAGGGTCAGCAACTTTGGTTCTCAAATGAAGCTCTTTAGATGGGGAGATTGATCCTAGCGAAAATACTTGACTCTGGCAATCCCTGATGTCATGAGTTTAAACTATTAACCGATTAATCGACCTAGCTGCAAACAATTTTATCTGGAGGAGCCAAGAGCATTGGTGTTTCCTTGCTCACTCTGGAGTAATGCCACATTTTACAATCCGTGGCATAGAATGAATAATGTGACACAAATAAAGCAGATGAGTGAACTATCCAAATCCGTAGAAGTACATTTGGGTCGTCAGGGGCGGTTAGTCATTCCGGCAGCGTTGCGGCGGTTGTTGGGGTTTGAGGAAGGGGATAAGCTGGTTGCCCGTGAGGAGGCGGGGCGGTTGGTGTTGGAAAAGCCAGAGGCGATTAAGCAAAAGTTGAAGGCACGGTTCGCACAGATACCCAAAAATCGCAGTTTGGTCGATGAGTTGATCGCTGAACGTCGCGAAGCGGCGAAACAGGAAGAGTCCGAATGACGGTAGTGTTGGATGCTTCAGCGTTGCTGGCTTATCTTAAGGGTGAGTCGGGAGAAGAGGTTGTAGATGATGTGTTAACTGAGTCGGTGATATCCAGTGTGAACTGGGCGGAAGTCGTGCACAAGGCGATCGCGGCAGGAGTCGAGGTGGATGGCATGGTGGATGATTTGCAGGCACTGGGGCTGACGGTAGAGCCGTTTACCCTGGAGGATGGGGAAATGGCAGGACGACTGTGGGAGTCAACTCGGCAAGCGGGATTATCTCTGGGAGATCGTGCCTGTTTAAGTTTGGGATGGCGATTGGGAGTTCGAGTTTTGACCTGCGATCGCGCCTGGGCTGCTCTCAATCTGTCTGTCGATGTGCAGGTAATTCGCTGATGAGCTATTCATTTCTATGGGATAGGTGTTGACCTAAGGGAGTCGATAATATTCCTAATATTTGGTTAACTTCTTTAATGAAGTAATCGTTTAAATCAATAAAAGCTGTTTGATCAACTAACTTGATAAACTTCCAAATCATTCCTGTCGTCACGGCACCATAGATAACATCAATGGGAATTTCCATTTGTTGATTGAAGCGTTGGGCAGCCACCATTTCAGCAATGCATTGTCCTAAACCACTTTTAATATTTTCGTTCTTAGCTTCTACCAGGGTAACGACTGGGGCATAGATTTCATACATTTCTGGGGAGGCGGTGAGAATATAATCACAGTATCCATAGAGTCCAACAGTTTGGTCTACGTTGAAGTCTGTGCCAGAAAAGAAGCCGACTTGGAAGTTAAACTGTCGCCGGACTTCTAATAAAACGGGGGCAATAATTAATTCAGAACGGGCTTTTTCTGTGTTGATCGCATTAGCAAGGGGTAAAAATTCATGCAGCGTGATTTTGAGGTAATCGCTGGGTTCCAGAGGAGCAATATCCGGAAAAAGACGACTGGTTTCGTCTATCGTTAGGTTAAATGTTGTTCTGACTTTGCTGAGGGTAGTAAAATCGCTGTACGCCATATTGATAAGGTTAACATAGTTTGTTTGATACCATCTTGTTCACCAAGTATAGCAACTGCCAAGACGGTTAAGAGACTATGAATTAGTAGAGACGTTCCGGTGGAACGTCTCCTCCGGTGGAACTATGTAGAATTTCTCATAGGATGAGTACATAAGCGTGGGCGCAAGCCTTCATCCGTGTCAACTTAAGCTCAACCCCTCACCCCCAGCTCACAAGGGTAGGTTTTTTACCTTAACGGTATAATGGGGGTCAGACAAGGAAGACCTGGAGGGAAAGTGGACAAGGAAGAAGACCAAAAAACCATCAAAACTCATGAAGATCTAATTATTTATCAAAAAGCGTTTGATGC
>NZ_JAVJNP010000205.1:0-34334 GCF_040217205.1 Coleofasciculus sp. A1-SPW-01
ATCTGGCGTACCGCTGAATGTTCCTGTTTGGGAGTCAAAACTTAACCAATCAGGTAGGGCATTTCCCTCTGCTAATGTGGCGCTGTAGGTTAAATTATCGCCATCAGCATCACTAAAGTTATTGGTGATATCTAGACTGAACGAGTCTTCTACCTCAACGGTTTGGTCAGCAATGGGAGAAACTAATGTGGGGTCATTGTTCACCACAGGTGCAGGAGTAATATCTAACTCGAACACATCAGTTTGTGTTCCGCCTTGTCCATCTGACGCTGTGACTAAGATATTTAGTTGAGTTTCATCACCTGTATCTGGCGTACCGCTGAATGTACCTGTCTGTGAGTCAAAACTTAACCAATCAGGTAGGGCATTTCCCTCTGCTAATGTGGCGCTGTAGGTTAAATTATCGCCATCAGCGTCACTAAAGTTATTGGTGATATCTAAACTGAAGGAGTCTTCTGCCTCAACGGTTTGGTCAGCGATGGGAGAAACTAAGGTAGGGTCATTATTTGTTATTTCACCGCCACCTGTTGAGCCGGAATCTTCAAAGAAAGCCCCTGCTGTTATATCTGGATTCCCGATAAGATGCGTCGGAACCGGACTCCCGTTATTCTGCAATGGACTCAATTGGGCATCGATTATTCTAATCGTGGCAGTCGCATTATAATCGTTCCAGTTATTGGTAGCTTTCGGTGGATATTGGACATTCCCACCTTTGTCAGTTAATTCCTTATTCGTGTGTTGCTGAATCCCCCAATCATTTGTGCCATTATCGGCTGTATTCTCGTAAAAGATGGTATTCTTGACGCTGACATCGGCATTCTTGCTAGCCGATACTCCACCACCAACCCAGCTCGCGTTATTGTAAGCAATGGTCGAGTCGATAATTTGGGTGGGACTGTAGAGAGTCATTCCACCACCGACACTTCCTGATGTATCGCCTGTGGTTTGATTACCCGAAAACGTGCTGTTAATTATTTTCGTTGGGGCATCATACGTCCATAAACCACCGCCCTGATTGGCTGCTGTATTATTGGCAAAAGTTGTGTCACGAACAACTAATCCTTTGTTGAGTCCATTGCTGAGTTGAACAACGGCACCTCCATTCCCTTTATTTCCGCCATTGGGGAGTGCTAAAACTTCGTTATTTTCAAAGAGGCTGCCTTCAATAATTACATTATCCTGTGTCCCCGTGTAGAGATAAGCGGCACCGCCTTCCCCGCGACCTCTATTTCCTTCAAAGACACTATCAATAATCTGAATTGTGCCAGAGGTTGAATCACTTCCATTACTGGCGCGGTCAGTGTAAACGGCACCACCGTACCCTCTTAAGGATGGATTTTTGTTTCCGGTATCATAAAATGCAGCGGTAGTGTGGTTGTTGAGGAACGTGGAGTTTTCAATGGTTAATTTGCCTTGGAGACTATTAATTGCCCCGCCGTTAATCCCTTGGTTGTTGGTAAATTCACTATTAGTTACAGTGATTTCGCCGGGACTGACAAAGGCAATGGCACCAGCGCCGCGTTCATCATTTCCGGCAACGGCTTTATTATTATCAAAGGTGCTGGCGTTAACGATTAATTCGGTTTCCCAGGCGCTATAGATTGCACCGCCACCATTATCCGCGACGTTGTTCTTAAACTGAACATTATCGACCGTTAATGCGCCTTGGTGGGTGATTTCAATTGCACCGCCGCGTTCATTGGTATACCCGTTGATCAGGTCAAGGTTTTTTAACGTCAGACTGGCGTTGAAATCTTGATTCGAGTTGACATAAAAAATGCGGGATTGTTTATTCCCGCTAATTTTCAGACCGGGAGCGTCCGCCCCATCAATGGTTATATTTTTTCCTGGACTAATTTCCAGTTGACCTGTTCTGAGAGTAAGAGTCTTTCCGGCAATGCTGGAACTGAATTTAATCGTATCTCCTGATTGCGCTAGGGCAAGTGCTTCTCTTAAGGAACCTGATCCATTGTCTTTTGTGTTGCTAACAATGATCTGTGGCATAATTAAATCTCCGAGACTATTTTGCGAAATTACAGTGTTTTGCTTTCCGTTTTCAGCGGGGTGGTCAGGGGAGAGAGTCGTGTAGCGATAGTTGATTCCTTATTCTTTTCCAACCAAATGAGATAAACAAGTTTTGCTCCTGTTTCTAGGGTAACGCATGGAAATTACACCCTCTATATCTATAGATATAACAATAATTTAAAAATGACAGGTGGGATGGAGGGTAATTTACGAAAACTTCATAAAGACTTTTTATTTCTATGATGAAGACTTTATAAAGCGAAAGTAGAATAAAGCTTATCAGCGCTGCTTACAGCATATTTTATGGTTGATGAAGTACAGTCTATCCCAGCAAGATCCCCGACTTCTTGGAGAAGTCGGGGATCTGTGTACCTCACTTACTGAAGACAGGCAAGGGAAGGGGTGGAGAAGCGGCTCTATTTGTCTCGAAAAGTGCGATATTTATCCGAGAATAAGAACAAAGGCAGTAAATTAGCAGACTATCTGTCCGCAGACAAGGCATGACGTTAGCGAATGTACGAATTATCTTAGTCGAACCCGCAGGTGCTTTAAACGTAGGATCAGTTGCGCGGGTGATGAAAAATATGGGGTTGAACCAGTTATGGTTGGTCAATCCCCATTGTAATCCGAGAGCATCAGAAGCGCGGCAGATGGCGGTTCATGGTATAGATGTTTTAGAATCAGCCCAACAGGTGGCAACGTTACCGGAGGCGTTAGAGGGATGTCAACGTGCGATCGCAACGACTGCCCGTACTCGTCATTTGCCGACGACTCTGGAACCGCCACGCTTGGCATTACCCTGGTTATTGGCGGAGAATATCACCTCTGCCCTGATTTTTGGACCCGAAGATCGGGGGTTAAGTAATGATGAACTCAACTATGCCCAGCGATTTGTCTGTATCCCAGCTAATCCAGAGTATCCCTCGTTAAACTTAGCTCAGGCTGTAGCCGTTTGCTGTTATGAACTGTTTCAACTCACCTCCCTATCTTCCCAGACGCGCCATAGCACGTCTCTACAAGCTCCCCAGACGCACCATGGTACATCTCTACATACCACAGCTTCCTTAGATGCAATAGAGGCTTATTTCCAACACCTAGAAGCCGTATTATTAAAAATTGGCTACCTACATCCTCATACCGCGACATCCCGCATGGAAAAGTTCAGACGCTTGTATTACCGAGCTATGCTCACCCCAGAGGATGTCGCCATGCTGAGAGGTATTCTCCGTCAGACGGAATGGGCGGTACAATTTATGCCGAGGTCAGAACAGGAGGAGTCAGAATCCTAGAGCGTCGGTCAAGTATTATGACCGATGTCTTAGCTACTGTCTTAGACTATAGACTTTCCGTCGATAAATTGTGACAATAGCCAGGTTCACACCGTCAGGAAAGCATTGATGACGGCTTGAAGAGTAGAGATTTAGACGTTAGTTGTGTTTGGAGGTATGTTCAGTGGCAGTGTCTAGGGGCAATCCGTATAAACCCGATCGCAACGAGTCCAAACCACGAGGAATCTATCGTTCTCGTCGGGCTTCTCGTCAACGCCGCCCTCGACAACCCTTGCCCTTAGAAGATGATCTTCATCCTCCCTCCTCTTCCCCCTCACCACGTCGTCTGCGTGCGGTTCAATCTAATTCTGCAAATCCCAGTCGCCCCAAACCCATACCCCTAAACCCTACCACTCGGCGTTCCAGCGAACCCTCGATTTACCCCAATCTGAAGCTACCCAAACTGCGGACGATTAACGGGATACCCATCAGAGAAACGCCTCTGGGAAATCGTCAGATGCGTCGCCCTCCGGCTGCAACACCCCTATCCCAACCCTTGAACCCACGTCGAGACAATAGTCCCCGTCGGCAAACGCGGCGTTCAACTGTCTCAACTCAATCCGAGGCGAAACCGAAGCGTCAATCGTCTCGTTCTCAACCCACTCAGAGGGGGAAATCCCGGCGCAGTCGGCGTTCCCAAAAACGGGCGGGGATATGGATTCACGTTATCCGCCTATTAATTCTCGGCGTGGGCATTGGCGCGATCGCAGGGACTCTATTATCAGTATTAGATCCCACTAGCAAAATGTCGATGCGCTCCAGTGAAGCGGCGCAGGGGAACCTTCAAGAAAGCCCGACGAATCAAAGCATTACCCCAGCCCTCCCTCTGCGCCAAGAAATCTCCCCTCTCAAAGCCCAAGTCCAAACCTTAGTCGCCAAAAATCCGAAATTGCAACCGGGTGTTTTTGTGGTGGATTTGGATACCGGTGCCTACTTAGACTGGCAAAGTCACTCTATCTTCCCCGCCGCCAGCACGATTAAAGTCGCGATTCTGGTGGCATTTTTTCAAGAGGTTGATGCGGGCAAAATTCGCTTAGATGAACCCCTAACCATGGAACCGGAAATGATCGCCAAAGGTTCAGGGGACATGCAATATCAAAAACCTGGAACACAGTATAGTGCCTTGGAAGTGGCAACCAAGATGATCACGATTAGTGATAACACTGCCACGAATATGATTATTCATCGCCTCGGCGGTATCCAAGCTGTTAATCAACGGTTCATCTCCTGGGGATTAACGGCAACGGCAATCAATAACCCCTTACCGGATTTAGAAGGGACAAATACCACTAATGCCAGAGACATGGCAAACTTGCTGTATAAGGTGAATCAAGGGGAATTATTGAGTCTGCGATCGCGCGATCGTTTATTGGATATCATGCAGCGTACCGTGAATAATTCCCTAATTCCTCAAGGATTGGATTCAGGGGCGACGGTTGCCCATAAAACGGGGGATATTGGTTCAGTATTAGGAGATGTAGGTATTGTGGATATGCCTACAGGTAAACGTTATCTCATCGTCACCTTAGTAAAACGTCCCCACAATGATGCTAGCGCCTCGGAGTTAATTCGCAACCTTTCCCGCACGGTTTATGACTATTTCAATAAACCAACGGCGACACCAAGTCTCAACTCCATGCCCATTAGCACGCCTGCCATGATGGTGAGTGGATTACTTATTGGTTTACAGGGGACGATTTTGTAATTGTCTTATGTTTTATGTCCTTTGTCATTTTTGCCCGTGCCAAAGGTTTCAACGCAAGTTAGGGAATCTGTAGGGGCGGGTTTAGGAAATCTGTAGGGGCGGGTTTAGGAAATCAATTCAGCTAGTCACCACTAACGGAACAACAAAACCCGCCCTCCCTACCGATAAATGAACAACAAAACCCGCCCTTCCCACTGACTGGTATGCTAGTGGGTTGAGCGAAGTCGAAACCCACCCTACGGTCTATCAAAGATTTCGGCGATTCCCTAATGTTTATTTCAGTGCCATTATCCCGAAATCAGGTAGAGACGTTCAATGCTACCATCAAGCGTCATCTAATGCGGCAATACCGGGAAGTACCTTACCTTCAAGCAATTCCAGACTTGCCCCACCACCTGTGGAGATATGGCTCATTTGATCAGCCACACCAACTTTTTCCACAGCCGCAACCGAGTCACCACCGCCGATAATCGTGGTTGTGCCTTTCTTCGTCAGATCAGCTAGAGTCCGCGCGATCGCTTCGGTGCCAGCGGCAAACTTATCAAACTCAAATACCCCCATCGGACCATTCCAGATCACCGACTTACAGTCGCCTAATGCATCTTGGAAGAATTTCACGGAATCAGGACCAATATCTAGCCCCATCCATCCATCAGGAATCGATTCAACGCTTACGGTTTGAGAATTGGCGTCAGCGGCAAAGTTATCAGCAACTACGACATCTGTGGGTAAGAGTAAGTCAACCCCTTTTTCCTTTGCCTTCGCTTCCAAGGACTTTGCCAACTCCAGCTTATCCTCTTCCACCAGCGACTTACCGACACTCAAGCCACGGGCTTTGTAGAAGGTGAAAATCATGCCACCGCCAATCAGCAGTTTATCCACCTTATCCAGTAAGGTTTCAATCACGCCAATCTTACTCGACACCTTAGATCCACCAATAATCGCCGCTAAGGGATTCTGGGGATTTTCAATCGCATTTTGCAGATACTGAAGTTCTTTCTCAATCAAATACCCAGCCACGGAGGGCTGTAGGTGATGAGTGACCCCTTCTGTCGAAGCATGGGCGCGGTGTGCCGTACCAAAGGCATCGTTGACGTAAACATCAGCTAGGGCGGCTAACTTTTTGGTAAACTCCGGATCATTCTTTTCTTCCCCTGGGTGGAAGCGGAGATTTTCTAGTAACGCCACTTGACCATTATCTAGGCTGTCAATCTGAGACTTAACCGCATCGCCAATACAGTCATCGCACTTGATCACCGTTTGACCCAGTAATTCAGACAGACGATTCGCTACGGGTGTTAGGCGGAGGCTGTCCTTCACTTGTCCCTTAGGACGCCCTAAGTGGCTACACATAACCACCTTGGCATTCTTTTTGATTAAATCCTGGATCGTCGGCAGAGCCGCCCGGATGCGGGTATCATCGGTAATCGTACCATTCTCATCTAGTGGCACATTCAGGTCGGCTCGCACCAATACCCGTTTTCCGGCTAAATCGGACTCATTTAAATTTGCTACAGTTTTTTTGGACACAGTAATACTCTCCTCTAATTGCCTGTATCTGATGCTTTGCGATCTGATCGCGTGCCAGTGGTTGTATGCTTAATGATTGCTGCCAGACTTGCATCTATAGAGCAATCAACTTAGTCATTAGGATCAAGAGTATGTATTCTCTTTTCCCGTCCACATTTTACCGGAGTCCGTGTCCTTCAAGGTGATTACAATGTTTAAGACTGTTTTATTTCCCCTTGACCAAAGCCGAGAAGCCCGTGAAGCAGCGGAAGTTGTCGCCAATATCGTCCAAAAGTATGAAAGTCACTTAGTCTTACTCTCGGTTGTCGAAAAACCCAACCCCGATGACCCATCGCCAAGTCCGGACATCATGTCTCCGGAGATGGTTGCTGAACTACTCAAAGGCGCTCAAGCCATGTTTAACCAGTATGGCATTAAGCCAGAAACCTTGAGTCGGGAAGGCACGCCCCCATTTACTATCTGTGATGTCGCCGACGAAATTAATGCCGATCTAATTATTATGGGCTGTCGCGGATTGGGATTAACTGAGGATGGTGCTTCCGAAAGCGTCACCAATCGCGTGATTAATTTGTCACCCTGTCCCGTGCTAGTTGTACCGTAAGACAAAGGTATAACGGATATCAGCCAACACTCTTGATCACCCTCAAGATACCGTGAGGTGGGCAATAGCACAGAATGATAGGATAAGCATTTCAACATTGATCACCCTTGCCCACCCTACATGACTTGTTCCCTATTGCCTATTGCCTATTGCCTATTACCTGACCAATGACCAATGACCAATAACCAATAACCAATGGCCATTCAATGGTATCCCGGACATATTGCTAAAGCCGAACGGCAACTCAAGGAACAGCTCAAACGAGTGGATGTGGTGCTGGAAGTCCGGGATGCGCGGATTCCTCTTACCACTCATCATCCGCAAACCGCTGAGTGGGTGGGGAATAAAAGCCGAATCTTGGTGATCAACCGCATGGATCTGATTACACCCAAGACGCAGCAGTTGTGGACATCCTGGTTTCAAGAGCAAGGGGAAACGCCTTACTGGACAAATGCCCAGCAGGGGAAAGGGATTCGAGAGGTAGCCCAAGCCGCCCAGCAAACCGGAGTACAGATGAATCAACGGCGTAAAAATCGCGGGATGCAGCCTCGTCCGGTTCGTGCGGTGGTGATTGGTTTTCCCAATGTAGGTAAATCAGCTCTGATTAATCGACTTTTGGGGCGGCGTGTGGTGGACAGCGCTCGTCGTCCCGGTGTTACCCGTCAACTGCGTTGGGTGCGGATTAGCGATCAGATTGAACTGCTGGATGCGCCCGGTGTTATCCCCGCCAAGCTCCAAAATCAAGAGGATGCTCTAAAATTAGCCATCTGTGATGACATTGGTGAGGCGTCTTACGATAATCAGCGAGTGGCTTGTGGGTTTGTAGATTTGCTAAAACGATCGCCGGATCTGGCTACAGGCGATCGCACTTCCACGTCTTCCTTACACAATCGCTATGATGTCGATCCAACGGGGATCACGGGTGAATCCTACTTACAGGACTTGGCACAGACACGCTACCAAGGGGACGGGGAGCGTGCTGCTCGACAGTTATTGAATGATTTTCGCAAAGGACTACTGGGCGCGATCGCACTGGAATTGCCACCCTCGTAGAGACGCGCCATGGCGCGTCTCTACATTGCCATGGCGCGTCTGAAACATTAATGAATTTATGTTGTTTTACTAAGGGGGTGGGGGGTAATACCCCTCATCGACTAAACTACAATATAGTAATGCACCCTAGATAAGCGCCCAATGGGGGCGTTTTTCATGGTCGGTTGGCGAAGTTCAGCCAAAAATTGTGACGAATCATTACGCTAATCCACGTAAAGATTTAAGACATATTGCTGAGGCAACTTAATAGACGGAGGAAGGAAAATTGAACAAGAGCACCGAAACCCATTTTCAGGACTTACGCACAACCTCGTTTAGAGGGTTAACGATGAATCCTGCATACAAGCCAAACAGGATATCGGTAGCACAAAAGCGTAAGTCCTGTTTTTTTAGAACAGTACCGAAAGCATCTATCCTTACCAATCCTTTCAGGGTGTATTGTCTTAGCCAACTCGGAGATTGATTAACTCTGGTAATGGTGTAATACTGTAATACCACAGATGCCGAGAACGGCTATAGTGGAAAAAATAGGCAATCCTGGTTAGCTCGACCACTCCGAATCAAAATTAAAAAGCGGTTTTGGGATTTTGAGGAGTTTAACCCACGACATTTGTACAATCAGCTAACGCGAAGATTTCTCAATTCACAGCAGAGATTCAGCGTCCCGCCCTTGTACAACGGTAAACTCAATAATTTAAATCGACTAAAAAATGGTCAGTAAAATAGCGACATTTAGACTTCCAGAACAACTAAGTCAGGAAATTCGGTCTCGGGCTGAAGCATCAGGTCGGGATCGGACGGCGGTCGTGATTGAGGCACTTAAGCAGGCATTTGGTTTCCCGCTTGAGGAATCGCATTCAACAACGATTGAAGAACTTCAGGAACAACTCAATAGATTAGACCAAAAATACAAGCAGTTAAAAGAACAGCTTAATCAACTCAGCCAAGACGCTCAGACAGCGAATCAACCCGATCAAGCGGTTCAGCAAGCCATCCCTGGCACGTTGATGACTGGAACGATTAATCATCATCAAATTGGGGATACAGATGAAGCCTGGAAAACTCCTAGCCAAGTAAGCCAACTCGACCTGAATTATCCGATCATTGCCCAGGAACAGGATGAGTCAGAACTGCGGGAACTGACGACGCGGATTCAGCAGCAAGCGCGAATCTTTGACCAAGTTCTCTCAGCGTCTCCTGATCCTATCTGTGTCTTGGATCGCATGGGACGATTTACCTACGTCAATCTGGCGATCGCGCAACTGTTTGGTTTATCCCAAGCCGAAATTTTGGGCAAAACGGTGCAGCAGTTAAACCTACCGCCCGAAGGAATCGAACTATTTAATAACCAACGGGAAGTCGTCTTTGCCACTCGACGCCCTTTGACCGATGAAATGAGTTACCCAACCCTGGGAGGTGTGCGTCATTACGAGTACATCCTCAGTCCGATTCTGGGTAACCACCATAGTGTGGAAGCGGTAATATGTACGGCTAGAGACATTACTGAACGCAAGCGCGTTGAAGAATCGCTGCGGGAATCGGAAGCGAATTACCGTCACTTATTTGAATATGCCAACGATTCCATTTTCATTATTGACCTATCCACCAGTCGCGTTTTAGATGCGAATCAGAATGCCTCTAGACGACTGGGGTACACCCGCAAAGAACTGCTGAATTTGAAGACTCGTGATATAGATGTGCCGATTGGTGAGGATCGCCAACGCACCATCAGTCAACGGATGCAAGCAACGGGGAGTATTATTTTTGAACATGCACTGCGGCGTAAAGATGGTTCTCCGGTGCAGGTGGAAATTAGTTCGCGGGTGATTGAGTATCGCGATCGCTTAGTGTCCCTGAGTTTTGTGCGCGATATTACCAAACGCAAACAAGCTGAGGAACGGTTGCGGTTATTAGAGTCAGCGGTATTTAATGCCAATGACGCGATCGTGATTACTGAAGCCCACCCCATTGACAAACCCGGTCCTCGGATCGTGTATGTCAACCAAGGCTTTACTCGGATGACAGGGTACACCTCAGATGAAGTGATTGGCAAAACACCGCGCTTCTTACAAGGACCCAAAACCGATCGCGCTCAAGCCGATAAAATTCGCGATACCCTATGTCGCTGGGAACCCGTGCGGGCGGAGTTAATCAACTATCGCAAAGATGGTTCCGAGTTTTGGGTGGAACTGAATATTGTCCCCGTGGTTGATGAAAATGGGGACTATACTCACTGGATGGCGATCGAGCGAGATATTAGCCAACGCAAGCAGCTAGAAACCGCCTCAGCTAAACGGGATCAGGAACGAACCGCCCAACTGTCTCAAGCCAATACCTTACTACAAGAGCAATTGGTGAAACAGGAGCAAATGGTTGCCAATCTTCGCAGCCGTGAGGAACGCCAAGCGATCGCATTGAAAGCGGGTAATGTGGGAATTTGGGATTGGAATCTGGAGAATGATGAATTCTACCTGGCGTCCAATTTGAAAACCATGCTGCACTATGAGGATCAGGAGATTGCGAATAGTCAAGCGGCTTGGTTAGATCTGATTCATCCTGATGATCGCCAACAGGTTGAAAATGAAATCAATGCTCATTTAGAGGGGTCAACCACTCACTATGGCATGGAACACCGGATGGTGCAAAAAGATGGCACGATTCGCTGGTTTCTTTCCCGTGGTGTAGCGGTGCGAGATGATCAGGATCAGCCTTATCGTTTAATTGGTTGTAGCGTCGATATCACTGAATATAAACAGATAGAAGATTAACGCTTACCATTCTCCTGCCTCCTGAACAGAACCCCGATTTGAACGTAGGGACACGGCATTGCCGTGCCCTACATAAAAATGTCAGACTGAACCGAGAATCGTTAGAGGTTCAGGGACGTTAGAAACCGTTAATTTGATATAGTCTACTGATGTATCGTCTTGGACAATAACGTCTAAGAAACCCTTTTGATTGATTGTTGATTACTTATTATCTATAACCCAACCTACAACCTATTCCACAATTTTAGCTGTATCAACTTCAATTCGCTGTTCCCGACAAGTCCGCAGGTAGGTAGCATTTAAATCCACAGGTAAGCAAAGTTCGCCGCGCAACCACAACGGCATTACAGGCAAGGGACTTGCCACCGCTAAGGCTTCTTGCCAAATGTCTAAATTCGGCTGTCCCTGACGTTGCACAACTCGATAGGCGGCGGCGTACAGTTGTGTATTTAGAGGCATCATTCTAACTGCCAACTGACGTAATAATTCCTCATGTAAATTCGCATTTCGTCCTGTCACCACATCCACAATGACTAATCCTATTCCTTGCTGTAAGTAGGTTTGACACTTAGCGATAAAAGTATTACGATTCGCGGGTCTATCTTTATTGCCGGGACTCACTAACTCGATAGCTGCCATTAATGTTGGACCCGCTTCGCTATTGAAAATACTCACCTCCACCGCCTCGGTTGTCGGAGAAAATGGAGCAGTTTGCGTGGGTGGCGAAGGTATCCATTCCTGTTGCGAGGAGGTTGGGAGTTGAACGATATTCTTGGATACTCGACTGGTTAGTAATGATATCTCTTCAAATGCTGCCACATCAATTTCAATCCCAAATTGCACATTGGGTTCAGCAAAGTATCCTTCTGGCAATTGACGGTTTAAATCAGAAGCGATATACGTTGCCCACGCATTATGGAAAGCGTGCCAGTGACGACGAATACTCAACGGTGGATGAAAGTGATCCAGTAATCCCATAATTCCTAACTCCAATTATTTATAGTGATTAAATTTATCGGGATAGTCTTTCAGCTTTTGTTTTTATTATACTTTTGAATTGCGATGCGGGCGTTTATAGCGCTAAAGCGCAACTACAAACTAGCAAACTATGAGACAATTAACTTTATCGCGAACTACCATCAGGTCAACCCCATGTCTCCAATAACTGACTCCTGGCAAGAGGATTATATTATCACTAACGGTGTCAAACTACACTACGTCACCCAGGGAGAAGGTAAACTTATGCTGATGCTGCATGGTTTCCCTGAATTTTGGTACTCTTGGCGGCATCAAATCCCTGAATTTGCCAGCGATTATAAAGTTGTTGCCCTTGATCTGCGGGGTTACAATGACAGCGATAAGCCCAAAGATGTATCAGCTTATCAGATTACCGAGTTAGTTAACGATATTAAAGGAGTTATTCAAGGATTGGGCTATGAAAGCTGTATCTTAGTCGGACATGATTGGGGCGGTATGATTGCTTGGTATGTTGCCTATACTTATCCCCAACTGGTTGATAAGTTAATTGTCATGAATATTCCTCATCCCGCCAAATTTGCAGAGGCGTTACGCAGGAATCCGCAACAACTCCTGCGAAGTTGGTATATCTTTTTCTTTCAACTCCCTTTACTCCCAGAGTTACTGTTTCAGTGGGATGACTATCGACTGATTGCGTCGAGTTTTATCGATATGGCAATTGACAAAAGTGCCTTCTCAGAAGCAGACTTAAACGCCTATAAAGATGCGGCGGCAAAACGGGGGGCGATGACTGCCATGCTTAACTACTACCGCAATGTCTTCCAGGGGATATTTAAGCAGCATCGGTGGGATGTTCTACCCATTCCAACTCTACTGATTTGGGGAGAAAATGATACGGCTTTGGGCAAAGAATTGACCTATAATACAAATGATTATGTGCCAAATTTGCAAATCCGCTACATCCCGAATTGTAGTCATTGGGTACAGCAGGAACAGCCCCAGTTAGTGAATCAGTATATGCGAGAGTTTTTAGCAAAGGATGAGGGATGAGAGAGCAAGGGATGCGACTAAACCCACCCCGACGGAATCCCCGATAATTGAAAAAGGGCGGGTTTTGTTGAAATGGTATGGGTAACATCCTAATTATGTTCCTAAACCCGCCCCTACAATTACTCTTTAAGCTGTCATGCATTTAAATTGGGTATTAGTAGCGAGCAAGATGCAAAGCCTACGGCATGGCTTCGCTTAACGCACTACAAGGCTTTCGCCATTACTGATATTAAGGTTTAAATGCCGAACAACTTACAACCTTCAAGGACTATTTATTCCTCATGCCCTTGACCGTTGCGATAACCATAAAAGTCAATCCGATACTCAGTAATCTTAACGCCAGTTTGTTGCTCAATGTGTTGGATTAGTTCTTCTGGCAATTCTACATACACATCCATGATCTGATTCGTATCCACACAATTAACGTGACTGTGTGCATCGCTGATATTTCCGTAAAGTCGTCCATCGGATCGCTCCATACATTCAATAATCCCTTGAGACGATAGCGCCTCTAGATTTTGGTACACAGAAGTATGACCAATTTCTTTGCCTTGCTGATTTAGGCGATCATAAATTTCTCGTGCACAGAGATGCTCTCGATCTTGCCACAGTAATTCCAAAATTAAGCGGCGTTGACGCGACAAGCGCATTCCTAACGCTTGACATCGATTGAGAGCCTCTTCCAATGAGCGAATTGGTTTGACAACTGCCGCTTCTTTCTGCATAGTCGATACGTTGAATGGGGTGGTTAGCTGTATGGGGAGTAGTCTCAAGCTCTACCCTGAAGATGAGCCTGATCTTGATAGAGAGTTAATAATGCACTGATTAAACGCGCATAATATTTGCGGATATAATCTTTTTCGCCAAGCTTTGTCCAGGTTTGGGTCTGAATGACTGGGTATCTGGCACTGTAAGGCAAACTCATTACCACTTTACCTTAGATGGTTTGAGTCTGTCTACTGTGGACTGATATCCAGTCTGGTAGCATCGATTGTGTTAATTAAACTAAGGTAAGCTTGATCCGAGGTTAAGCCTGGGGACGGGTTAAGTGCCGTCACTACCAGGATGAAAGACCGAAGTAATCCAGGCAATGTACAGACGCTGTAACAGTGCGTTTCTACGTCCAAGTGTTGTGGAGCGGATAAAGATTAGTGGCAATCACAATTAAACTCAATTCCCATTCCATCAATGATTTAGACCTATCGCCCGTCCAGACTGTGATTGATAAGTGGTTGACCGAGGGGGCGATCGCAAACTATGAGCAGCAGTTACGCTTTGAGTTTAACTACCCTCGCGAACCCAATGATCCACGGGAATGGTCAGAAATTCCGGAGATCCGTCTGTGGTTTATCCGCTTAGATGTTCAGTATCCGTGGTTACCGTTTTTACTGGATTGGAAAGCTGGGGAACTCGCTCGCTACACGGCGATGCTCGTCCCCCATCAGTTTAATCGGACGGAAGGGATTCAATATAACCCAGAAGCCTTAGAAATTTTCATGATGCAAAAGGTTTTTGTGGTGAATAACTGGTTACAACAAATTGATTTACCCAACCAATCGCGCCTCAAATCCATGGCTCAAATGTTAGGGTATGAACTCGATGATACGTTGTTTCAGCTAATGTTCCCCCCAAAAAGAACTTGAGACATAAAGGGATGAGGACTTACGCACAGACGCTGTATACAGTAGGAACACGACAAGACTCGATCAGCATCTGTACGTCTGTCATAACGTTTGATGCAGGGTGTTTGACTGGCATGCTGGTGGGGAGCATCCCGTTTTGGAAAAAGCATGACCCTAAATGACGGCACTGTAGGGGTTTCAGCCCATTTAAAACAGCTAATGTGCCAAATTGGGATGCTACCTGCTGGTGGGCAATGCCCACCCTACGGTATATCATGGGTTTCGACAATCCAAAACGACTTCACTCAGCCTAACCCCGCCAAACTTGTTTTAGTACATCATCAGGCTGAATATCGGCAATCCAACGAGTCGGTGATTGAATACCGATATAGCGTTCTGATGGGGGTAGGAATTTGTTCGCCTCTGTTGGACCAAATAGGGCAATTGTATACGTTCCCACAGCTACAGCCAGATGCATTGAGGCACTATCCGTACATAACAGTAAATTCGATCCCGCAATCATCGCGGCTAACTTACCAATATCCGGCGGTGAGGTCATCTGTAAATTAGGACAGACTTGGGTGAGAGCGGCAACTAACTCAGTATCCTCTGAACCATGCAGCATAACCAGAGTTAGGTCAGGCTGTTTTTGGTGGATGTCTTCAATCACTTTTTGCCATTTATGGGCGGGATAAACTTTATCAATGTCCTGTGACTGATCCAGGTGGTTAGAGCCGCCGTCGATCATAATGTAACCGCTTTCCGGGATACCCAGACGGGCTTGTTCACCTTCTGCCCAATCCAGAGCGGATTTTGGCACACGAATGGCAAGTTCTGGACAGGGGGTATTCATCCCTAACCCGGTGAGCAGGTCATGATACATATACGCGGCATACTGCTCGGTTTTCAGGGGTACAGTGTTGGTGAAAAACCACTTCCCCTGATTATTTTCGTAGCCCACACGGATGGGAATACCACTCATCCAGAGCAATAGTCCCACTGACCACCGACGCTCTAGGGCAATTGCCGCATCATATTCGCGATCGCGGATAATCCCCAATAGGTTACCAAAATCCGCTAAACCATTACGGTCTTTATAGTCAAAGGGTAATACTTCATCGACTGAACCGGAAACCCGATAGGCTCCCTTGGCGCGGGGTTCGACAATGACATCGATTTCGGCGTCGGGATAATTGGCTTTTAGGTCATCTAACGTCGGAAAGAGCAGCAGTTGATCGCTGATTCCTCCCGGAACAAGGGCTAATAGTCTCATCTGAATATAATTTAGAGCTTGTATATCAGCTCAATTTTAATGGACTGGTCGTTCCTAATTTCACGAAATTTTCCAGAAATTAGTTTGTCCGGATCACCGTGACAGGGTGAACTCCTACACCCCTGCTCCCATTGCTATTTAGCTGATGGAATTACTGTACGCATGATATTATACCTACTGGTTTACTGGGATGAACCAGTAGTAGCATATTAGATTAGATTGGTCGGGACTAGAGAGTTGGCATCAAAGGCGGAAGCTCGTGCATTTATTAATTCCAGCAGCGGGAATGGGACGACGGATGGGGAGCGATCGCAACAAGCTATTGCTCACTTTACTGGGTAAACCCTTGTTGGCATGGACGCTACTGGCGGCGGAAGCGGCGACGGAAATTACCAATATTGGAATTATCGGACAGCCTGGGGATCAAACAGATATTCAGGCAATTCTGGCGGATCTCGCCCTGACGAAAGCAGTACAACTGATTCCTGGGGGCGCAACTCGCCAAGAATCCGTGTATAACGGCTTGCAGGCTTTACCCTCAACGGCGGAACGGGTACTGATTCACGATGGTGCGAGATGTTTAGCCACACCCCAATTGTTTGATCGCTGTGCGGAACACCTGAGAGATTGTCCGGGTTTGATTGCCGCGATCCCGGTTAAGGATACGATTAAAGTCGTTGATGAGTCGGATATTATCCAAGATACACCCGACAGGCGACGGTTGTGGGCAGCCCAGACGCCCCAAGGATTCGAGGTATCGCTGCTAAAGCAATGTCATGATCAAGGACGAAAATTGAATTGGGACGTTACCGATGATGCGGCATTATTTGAGCGCTGTGGGCTACCTGTACAGATTGTGGCAGGGGAAGAGACTAATCTCAAGGTAACCACACCCATGGATTTAGCGATCGCGGAGTTTATTCTGCGTCAGCGACTTGCAGCCAGTCATCAGTCATAAGGAGCGTCATTTGTCATTTGTTATTCGTCAGTTGTCAAGGTTTAAAGACTATTTAAAAAACTTAATAGTGTTAGGTGAATTTCCACAAACCTACTAAATTCAATTGTCGGAGCTGGTTTAACCAATAACCGTTTACCAATTTTATTTTATCACCAAGGATGAACTGCGATGAAACTTCCCACTTTTCTGATTATCGGTGTTCAAAAAGCAGGGACAACCTCGATTTATAACTATTTGAAACAACATCCACAAATTTACATGAGTCCCGTTAAAGAAACAAACTTTTTAGAAAAGAACTGGGAAGAAATTGAAACTAAACGAAAAGCCAAGATTGACACCTTTGAAAAATATTGTCAACTTTTTGAAGGGGTAACAGATGAAATTGCGATTGGGGAAGCCTCTCCTAATTATCTGTTTCATTATGAATCATCCTCAGAGCGGATCAAGCGTTATGTTCCTAATGCCAAGTTGATAGCCGTCTTACGAAATCCAGTTGACCGAGCCTATTCGGATTACTTAATGCATATCCGAGATGCCATTGACAAAGGAAGGCGAAACAGCTTGTCTGACCAAATAAAATACCGGGCTGATAAATCTTTTATTTTGCTCAAGGGATTTTATTATCAGCATTTACAGCATTTTTATAACGAATTTGACCGAGAGCAAATCCGAGTTTATTTGTATGATGACTTGTCTAAAGACCCAGTTAAATTCATGCAAACCATGTATCAGTTTGTTGGCGTCGATGATACCTTTTCGTCGGATGTATCCAAAAAAGCTCAAGTTGCTCAAGTTCCCAAAAATACGGCAGTGAATCAGATGTTACGCCAAGAAAATCCATTGAGAACGATAGTCAGGTCTGGACTCCGAGTAATTTTACCCCTGGAAATGAGGCAAACGATTCGTTCTCGCCTGATTCAAATGAACTCTCAAGATAAGAAAGCGGCTCCACTTTCGCCAGAGGAGCGCCAACAACTGATCGAACTCTATCGAGAGGATATTCTCAAGTTACAAGATTTAATTCAACGAGACCTTTCGTCTTGGTTAAAGTAGTCATTGGTCATTGGTCATTGGTCATTGGTCATTGGTCATACTCGCTATCGCGAGAAGCAAGCTACGTCATTGGTCATTGGTCATACTCGCGCTCAACGAGCAAGCAAGCTACGTCTTATGGTCGGGGCGGGTTTTGCAGCCAAGCTAGGGATAACAATCAATATTAGTCCCTAAACCCGCCCCTACAGATGCTTCTGTCATCACCTCTGGAAGATGACTCCCCCAGCTTCCAGACGTGCCATGGCACGTCTCTACATTGCTCTCCCCCCAACACTTATTCAGCAACCCCTCGATTAAGCAGATAGTGCCATCTCTTGTTCAGTTTGAATCGGTAGCGTAATTGCAAATTCGGTTCCTTTCTCAGGTTCAGAGGTGACTTCAATTTTACCCTGGTGTTTTTTCACAATCTGGTAACAAATGGCTAATCCCATCCCTGTGCCTTTACCCACAGCCTTAGTGGTGAAAAAGGGATCGAATATCCGGTCTTTAATTTCCCCTGGAATCGCTGCACCGTTGTTCCAAACTGACACGCGAATCCAACGATTATCGATGGTTTCACTACGAATGACGATTGTCGGTATAGCTTTACCCTGAACCTCTTCTAAGGCGTCAATGGCATTGCTGATAATGTTGATAAACGCCTGATTGAGTTGAGCCGGATAACAATCAATTCGCGGTAATTGACTGTATTTTTTAACCAGGTTAATGTTTGGCTGAATGCGATGACCCACAAGCAAGAGAGTATTCTCTAATCCTTCATGGATATCTGCCCGTTTTAACTGCGCTTCATCCAGACGACAGAAGTTCCGCAATGATAAGACAACTTCCTGGATTCGTTCAGCCCCACTTTTTAAAGATGACAGCATTTTCGGCATATCGGCGATGAGGAAATCTAAATCCATCGCTTCGCTTTGTTCTTGAATTGCGGCGTTAGGCTGAGGATATTCTTGCCGATACAGTTCTAGCAAGATCAGTAAGTCGTTAATCGATCGCTTAGCATAATCTAGATTACCGTAAATAAAGTTAATTGGATTATTAATTTCATGGGCAATCCCCGCTACCATCTGTCCTAAACTGGACATTTTTTCCCGTTGAATCAGTTGGGCTTGGGTTTGTTGGAGTTCTCGCAGCGCTTGCGTCAATTCTTGCGTTCGTTCATCGACGCGCTGTTCTAAGGTTTGACGCGCTTGTGTCAATTCTTGGGTTGAGTCGTCTACCCACTGAACAAGCTGATTGAGAGATGTGGCTAATGAACCGACTTCATCGTTGGTGGTGACGGGAGTGCGAATCTCCAGATTGGATTCTTTGACGATCGCACTAGCAACGTGAGTTACTGTTTCGATAGGATGCGCGATCGCACGGCTGGTAATCGTGGCTAAAAGTACCGCGATACCTACCGATAGCAGTAAACTACTGACGATGATTCGCAGGCGTAAGGCTTCTGCTTGTGCTAGTTGTTGATGTACCTGAGACTGTTGCGCTTCAGCGTTAGTTTTGGCATCCTCTACATGGTGGGATAGATGATTGAATTGAGCCATCACTTGGCTGGTAGAAGGGTGATGCAGTGCTTTTAAGAGTTCTTGTTGTATCGCAGTAACCTCCTCTGGCTTCAGGTTCTCCGATTCACTGATTTGCCAGAGTGATTCCATCACTTGATTGTAGGCGTCTATATTCGCTTCATACTCCTGAAGCAGATGATGTAATTCAGCCGTGTTAATGTCCAAGTCATCGGGATACTCTTGGATGAATGTATCTAACTCAGAGAGTAGGCGTTTCATCCGATCCACATCGGCTAAATACTGATTCTTTTGGGCGTCAATCTGGTTAGAGTTCACCGAGGCTGTGAGTAGTTCTTGCGGATGCGATCGCACAGCCAAGGTGACATTTTCCAAGTTGCTGAGGAGATGGTGCTGCTGATCGGCAACTCGTTCTTGTTGTTGAGCTTGGTCTTGGTAATAATTACCGAGAATTAATCCTCCGGTTGTTCCCAGAATGGATAAGCCGATCGCCAAGGCGTAGCCGTAACTAATTTTCTGAGATATGCTGAGGTTGCGAATCCCTTTTTTGATCCAGGTGAAAGGGAAAATCTCGGATAAATTCTTATTCAAGTTTAATGGGTTTTGCTGACCCATTAAGGTATTTTGGGGGGAGACTGGGGGATAGCGGGAATTGGAAAAAAGCATAAGATAAGCCAAAAAGTGAGATAGATCGTAAGGTTTCCAGGGGAAGTGATGCATGATTTGCGAGAAACGATTGCATTAGCTAATCGGTATCATTGTTGACAAAAATACTTGAAGCTTGCGACAATTAGTAGATAGAAATTTAATTTTGCCTGTTTCATCGAGATACATTACCTTTTTACACGCTCTATCTATTAATTGTAGGAATAAAATGATAAAGTTTTTAACAAGTTTTCATTTAGAATTGACTAAACAAATAAAGTTCTAGTAAAGATTGAAGGGAAAAAGCAGGAAAAAAGAATTCCGTTCAAGGGCTATCAATGAATGAAGTTGGCTGACCGTATGGATTAGAGGGACAATGACAGCGTGGCAGAGTCCTACCCAACTTATAAAGTAATGTGAAGATATTTAATAAAAGTCATCAATGGGTTAAAAAATATTAAAAACGTCCGGATCAGATTGGAAATAAGCCCAGATATTTGTTCATTCAAGACTGTAGGGTGGGCAATGTCCACCTTGCCACTATCAATAGAGTTTGCATCCTCAAATTGCGTAAGTTCTATTTTTTTGATGTGCAAGGAAGGAAGCACATTAGTTTTGTGATTTGGATCATCCCAATTCGCCAAAATGATCGTTGTTTCCCCCTCATCCCCTAACCCCTTCTCCCACCGGGGGAGAAGGGGAACAAATGTTTACTGTTCTCCTCTTGCTCCCCTCTTGCTCCCCTCTCCCAAGCTTGGGAGAGGGGCTGGGGGTGAGGGCTATAGCGTCACCTACAGATGGTGGTGCAACGGTAAAGCCAGCTTGTGCGATCGCGTAAGACCCAAACGCCAGATATCATAATTTGGTACATTTTGTCAATTTAGTCACAAAAATTAACATAGTTACCCTCTACATTAGAAATAGAGATAAAAAAGAGGGATAGTGATCATGGGCTTAATCAACAACATCGAAGTTCGTCCCTTGGAATCAGTTAAAGGCGGAACAGTCGATTTTTACACCCCCCAATCGAGTCACGAAACCATGCTGGTGCAGATTCCACCTGCTACCGTGGAAGATCTATTTGTTCACCGATTTCAAACTGATCAACTTTTAGTTGTGCGGGGAAGTTTTGTGCTTGTAGTGCTAAGAAATCGCCAGTTGGCACTAAATTATATTAAACCATCGCAGGTATTTTCTGAGTCCGAAACTGCGTGATTTTCATCCGCATAGTTGGCGGTGGTGCAACAGTTAAACCTCGACGAGTTGGCTTAATCGGACGCTGATCTGCCAAGGTTAGTTCACAGCGCGATATAATCTTTGCTAACACCAATTTCATCTCAAATAGGGCAAGTGCTGACCCAATACAGCGACGAGTTCCTCCCCCAAAGGGTAAATACTCGTACTGAGAATATTGCCGTTCCAAAAAACGTTCCGGTTTAAACCGTTTCGGTTCTGGATAAATATCTTCCCGTTGATGAGTCAAATAAATCGAAGGGAGGAGTGTTGTCCCTGGAGCAAAGGTTTGACCCATAATTTCGATGGGAGATTTAACAATTCGGGGAAAAGGATTTAAAACTATCGGGTAAATCCGTAGAGTTTCCTGGCACACGGCTGTAAGATAAGGCAGACGAGCAATGGTGCTGGAGTCAGCATCAGCAGGTAAAGTTGCCAGTTCACTTAATAGTTTTTCCCGAACGTCTGGGAGATAATCAATCCAGTACAATGCCCAAGCTAATGCTGAAGCCGTTGTTTCATGACCTGCAAATAATAGCGACATCAACTCATCTCGTAATTCCTCATCACTCATGGCTTGACCTGCTTCATCTCGCGCACTCAAAAGCAAGCTGAGGATATCTTCACCTCCCTGATCAGCAGTTTCCCGACGTTCTCGAATTTCCTTAAATAAAAGCTGGTCAATTTGCCGTCGTTGACGAATAAAACATCCCCAGGGACTCCACGCTCCTAAATCCCATTGTAGTGACGGAAAAAATAGGAATAGGGCAGTCCAAGGAGAGGAAATAGAATCAAGCATCGAACTGAAAAGTTGCCGGAGTTTCTGATAACGTTCTCCCTGATGTAAACCAAAAACTGCACTGAGAATTACTCGTAGGGTAATTTCTTGGGTAGCCGAACGGACATAAAAAGGTTTACCAATTTGCCACTGACTGATGACTTGTTCAGTAATGGTATTAATTATCTCACCATAAGTACGCATGCGATCGCCGTGAAAGGGAGGCATAAGTAAGCGACGCTGACGCTGATGGCGACCACCATCTAGTAAAAATAGTGAGTTTTCGCCCACTATGGGCAGTAATATTCCATTCCCACTCGCCGATTCTAAATGGGTTGAATCAGCCGTGAAAATTTGTTGAATTGCCTGGGGATGGGTGAAATACACAACAGGGGGTGATGCATTTTTCCAGATGAAAAAGGTATCACCATAGCGTTGGGTGTACTCCTCCAGAACATCGAAGGGGCGGAAAATCCAACGAATTGTCCGTAGTGTTTGGATTATCAGAGATCCGCCAGGACCATCCAGTTGTGTCATCGTCGCTTTCTCCGGGTTGTATTAGTTGAATGATAGTCGGTTTTATCCCAGGATCTAAACCATCGCTGGGGCTTTCTGTTGCCGACGCTGCTTGGGAACCATTCGCAGGTTACCAGGAGGCGCAATTGTTAAACCGCGACGCATCGGCTTCACCGGACGATTATCAGTTAATGCCAGTTCAAACTGTGACAAAATAGTCGCCAGCACCAGCTTCATTTCCAACAATGCCAACGCTGAACCAATACAGCGACGGTTCCCACCACCAAAGGGTAAATATTCGTAAGGGGAATATTGCCGTTCTAGAAAACGTTCCGGTTTAAATTGCTTGGGTTGGGGATAGATATCGTCCCGATGATGAACTAAATAAATAGAAGGCATCAACGCTGTACCCGCTTCAAACTGATATCCCATGATTTCTATGGGTGATTTGGGAATCCGAATGAAGGTACTCGGAGCAATGGGATAAATTCTCAGGGTTTCTTGACAGACGGCTGTCAGATAGGGAAGCCGAGAAATTGCCATCGGATCGCCCTCTGCATCCAAGGTTTCTAATTCCTCAAGCAGCTTCTGACGCACGTCTGGTAGATAATGAATCCAATACAATGCCCAAACCAATGCAGACGCCGTAGTTTCATGACCAGCGATTAAAAGTGTCATTAACTGATCATGTAATTCCTCATCCGTCATCGGATCACCTGCTTCATCTCGCGCCGATAGGAGTAATGTTAGAATATCGGTTCGTGACTCATCCCCTTGCTCGCGACGTTCGCGAATTTCATCAAAAATCAACTGTTTGATTTGCTGCTTTAACTGCAAAAAACGCCCCCATGGACTCCACGCACCCCAATCCTGTCGCAGCCAAGGGAAAAAGAGCAGAGTGGAACTAAGAGGAGAGTCAAAGGCTGCCAGAAGGGTACTCAGCAGGTGTCTCAGTTGGGTGTAACGTTCTCCCTGATTCAAGCCAAATACGGCTTGTAAAATCACCCGCAGGGTAATCTCTTGGGTATAGGTACGGATGATCAACGGTTGACCCACTGTCCATTCTGCTGTTACCGTTTCCGTAATATCACAAATAAGCTGACCATACTCTCGCAAGCGATCGCCATGAAAGGGAGGCATCAGCAGGCGGCGTTGGCGCTGATGGGGTTCTCCATCTAACATCAGCAGTGAGTTATCCCCGACTAAATAGCGTAACACCCCATTTCCTCGACCCGATTCAAATAACTCTGGATCAGCCGTAAAGATTTCTTTAATCGCCTGGGGATTGCTGACATAGACAAAGGGAGGAGCGTTATCCCCGCCAATTTTGAACATATCTCCATACCGTTGAGCATAATTATCTAGGTAGTCCAAGGGGCGAAAAATCAGCTTGATGATCCGGAAAATTCTGAGAAATCGGGGTGTGCGCGGACCGGTTAGTGGTTTCATAGAGTCTTGCTGTTAGCGGCTACTCTTTTTATCTTGCCTAATTTTTCCCGATACGTTGCTCTAAGATTATCAGACGAGCCGTGGGTTTAAACCCACGGCTAAAAGCTCAAGTCAGCTTTAGCTGACTGGATAAGACATAATATTAGTCCATTTTAATGGACTTAAGCTTTTAGCCAAGAACTTGAGTTCTTGGCAGATGCTTATTGTTCATTTTAACGTTTTTGGTAAAGGCGATCGCGTCCCGATTTCATACCCTTGCTTTTCAATCAAACGCTGCAACTCTTCCACCCGTTTTTTCGGTGCGGGATGGGTTGACAGGAAGGCAAAATTTGCTCTGGGTTTTTCACTCATTCGTTCAAAAAAGTCCGTAGCCCCGGCGACATGACCATAAGTGTCATATAATAACATTAAACCAAAGGCATCGGCTTCCTGTTCCTGAGACTGAGAATACTGCGATCGCGCAATAGCTTCTACCGCCCCCGAAGCCGCTGATTGTAAGGCTCCCGCATCTCCGAAGAAATAAGCTAAGGCTACCCGTACCAGCAACACTCGTCCCAAACCTCGCAGGTGATCCCGATGAGCAAAATGACCCAATTCGTGGGCTAATACCATCATCAATTCATTCTCAGACTCTGCCTGTTCCAGTAAACCCTGATAAATAACAATAGCATCTCCCGGTAACGCGATCGCATTCACCGTAGACTCTGGCAAATACAGCACCTGATAATCCCGCCCTTTTTGCTGTTCGGCGGGAAGTTTCTGTTCCAAACGATCTAATAATTGGTTCAGAGTATCTTGAGTTGGGGACGGTTTAGCTTGTTTCTCATAAACTGGCACAATTACCGCCCCCAATTTTTGTTCCACACTCAGCGGAATCATCCCAATTAAACCATTCACCAGCAGATTCAACAGCCAGAGAACAGCCACAATAAAACCGATAAATAGCCCCAATAAAATTAGGAGTTGGCGATTACTCGGCGGTGGATTCCGATTCGTTGGAGCATTAGACATAGAAAATTCGTTCGTAGTAAGCGCTTTAGCGCTCCGTTCCGTAGTAAGCGCTTTAGCGCTCCGTTCTTGTAGTAAGCGCTTTAGCGCTCTAATTAATAACCATCTTGCTCAAAATCATCCCAATCCTTACCGTAGTCACGCACTGGATATTCGATCCACGAATCTCTCAACCACTGACGTCCAAAATTTGCCAGATACCAATGAACGCTACTTCCACACCAATCATAAGGAGAGTGGCTCCAGCCATGTTTAACTGGATTGTAATGGATATAGTTTAAAGTAGCAAAATAATGTCGTTCTGAGCGAATAGCGCGATCGCTATAACGATACCAAACCTTACGACGGGTGACATTATCATCCCGATTCCATTGATAAGATGTACGACCATGTACTAAGCGAAACAGGCGACTCAACTCATCAAAATTAGTCAGATGTACCAAGAGATGATAGTGATTTGGCAGAACCACCCAGGCGCGGATTTCCATACCAGCAGTTACGAACACATCAAATAGCAAATTGAGTAACTCTTGGCGGCGACATTCATCCTTAACATGGCACTTGTGTTCATAACAAGCTGCTGTTAAGAGATAAAATTCCTTGTCAGTCACAACATGGGGAGGCGCGTGAGGTGGATAACCACGAGACAAGCGTTGCTGAACTAATTCAGCTCGTTGTGTGGGAGTTAGTCGGCGATATTCATACATAATATTCTGGCTCGTATGTATGTGTATGTATGTATGTATGTAGTCGGCACTTTAGTGCCTCAAAGCGCTAAATCGCTTACTACATACTATTTTTGTACCTATGTATGTATGTAGTCGGCACTTTAGTGCCTCAAAGCGCTGAAGCGCTCACTACAAGCTATTTGTACCTATGTATGTACGTAGTCGGCACTTTAGTGCCTCAAAGCGCTGAAGCGCTTACTACATACTATTTGTACCTATGTATGTATGTAGTCGGCACTTTAGTGCCTCAAAGCGCTTTAGCGCTCACTACATACTATTTGTACCTATGTACGTATGTAGTCGGCACTTTAGTGCCTCAAAGCGCTTTAGCGCTTACTACATACTATTTTTGTACCTATGTATGTACGTAGTCGGCACTTTAGTGCCTCAAAGCGCTGAAGCGCTTACTACATACTATTTTTGTACCTATGTATGTACGTAGTCGGCACTTTAGTGCCTCAAAGCGCTTTAGCGCTCACTACAAGCTATTTGTACCTATGTATGTATGTAGTCGGCACTTTAGTGCCTCAAAGCGCTTTAGCGCTCACTACATACTATTTTTGTACCTATGTATGTATGTAGTCGGCACTTTAGTGCCTCAAAGCGCTAAAGCGCTTACTACATACTATTTGTACCTATGTATGTATGTAGTCGGCACTTTAGTGCCTCAAAGCGCTAAAGCGCTCACTACAAGCTATTTGTACCTATGTAATGTATGTAGTCGGCACTTTAGTGCCTCAAAGCGCTAAAGCGCTTACTACATACTATTTTTGTACCTATGTAATGTATGTAGTCGGCACTTTAGTGGCTAGAAGCGCTAAAGCGCTTACTACTAACTAATTATTACTCTTCGTCGGGCGGAAGGGATTTAAGAAATTAATTAAACTATAGAGTTCTCTCGACTGCACCCACAAACGCCCTTCTCCATTAAACCGACAAACCAATCCTTCACCCCCCAAAATCCCTGTTCTTAATCCACGAAACGATAAACCGCCCAGCATTTCTACGTTATAATTCAACGTATCTTCAAATGCCACAATATAACTGGTATCCACCACATAATCCCCAGCTACAGGAATTTCCACAATCGCCCCATAAGAACTAAACCAAATATCCCCGACTCCCGTTGCCCGAATTAAAAATAAGGACTCACCACTAAAGAAGCCTTTAAACCCCTGAAACTTGGTATCTATTTCTACCGTGGGACTAGCGGCGACAAATCCAGAGGATTGAATCATTAAGCCATTTTCTTGCAAGTAATAATGACAAATATCTCCCGGTACTCCAGGGGAAACATACAACTCTCCTGATTTGCCTTCAGCGGTAAACTCACTAATGAAAAAAGACTCACCACTCACCATTCGCCCAAGTCCTTTCATCAAGCCACCCTTAGCCCTGGACTTCATTTTAATACAAGTATCCATTGCCGCCATAGCACCGGATTCAACTAAAACCGTTTCATTGGTTTTCAAGTTAATCACCAAAGAAGCATAAGATGGTGAATGCTCTATTTTATAAGAAATTCGCTGACTCATGATGATTTATCCTTTATTTAGTTTTCCCACCATTTACGTCCACTTGCTATGAAGGGACGAAACTCAACCTAAACCCACTCATTGTGGTGGTAGTTTAGAACCAACCTGAGAACCAAAAGCACCAGGATTGTGAGTTTGGCAATAGACGTTTCCTTGTCCTTTAAATCGACAAACCAGTCCTTCTCCACCCAAAAAGGCACTCAGCCAACTCGATCCGGCTTTGGTAATATCAAAATTCAGACTTTTTTCAAAGGCGACAATATGACCTGTATCTACAACATATTCCCCATTGACAGGTATTTTATAAATCCCACCAAATGAGGTTAACAAGACAACCCCATAGCCGCTAAGACTCAACCAAAAAATCGATTCACCTGAAAACAGAGATTTAAACCCTTGAAAGCCGAGATCAATATCAACCCCTGACTCGCTAGCCAAATACGATGTCGCCTGAACGACTAACTCTTTACCCTTCATCTCATAGACGAGAAGATCACCCATAAGTTTAGGTGCGAGAAAGACTTCTCCCCCTGCAATTGGTGAACGGAACACACTTAAAAATAGCGATTCCCCCGCCACCATGCGTTTGAGTCCGCCCAAAATACCGCCACCCTTCCCCTTGCGTAATGTGGTACTGGCATTAATGGAACCATTCATGGCAATCATACAGCCAGCTTGCGCCACTAACTCTTCATTAGCCTCCAGAACAACACGCGCGATCGCACTATCGGGTTGATGCAACAGTTCAATATTCATTATTCGTCATTTGTTTATGTCATTTGTCATTCGTAAAGCCTTGATACTTGTTTGCAAAACTTAGTACCGTGCTGTTTTCTTTTGTTCGACTACTGATTAACGCAATTTTGGTTGTAAATAGCTGACTAAACCACTAATACTGCGAGACTGGAGATAAATTTCTCCTGTCCCCGTAAGTCGATTAATGAAGCCTTCACCAGAAGTCATTGAACCCAATAAACCCCCGGCTAAACCAACATTCATCTTAATTGTTGGTTCATAGGCGACTAAATGACCCGTATCGACAACAAAGTCACCATTAACCCGCTTTTTCGTCAATCCACCATAGGCACCAAAGAATACCTTACCCTGACCCTTAACTTGAAGTTTGAACAATCCTTCTCCAGAAAACCAACTCTTCACACCCGCCCACCGCACCCCCAGTTTGACGCCAGGGGTATGGCAAATATAAGCACCAGGTTGAAAGCAGAGGGAATTTCCGCGCAAATCCACACCAACAATGTCGCCAATGGTGGACTGAGTAAGAACTAAAGTTAAGGGTTGTTGCGTTTGATTATGAAATGTATTAACAAATAATGATTCTCCGCCAAAGAACTTTTTGAGTAAGCCTGGGATAAAGCCACCCGAAAACTCCGTCTTCACGGTGAGTTTACCATCCATACTGGTCATCGCACCTGCTTCTGCCGTGATTCTGTCACCGGGATTGAGTGTCAGGAAAATAGCGGCAAAGGCGGGCTTGTAGCGAATTTCATACTCCACTGCCAAATCTCCTACAACGTAGAGATATTATTTAGTTTGACAGGTATGGTACCAATGTCCAGTTTTCTTAAAAAAAATAAACCCTGGTTAAAAAAATATAATCAGACAGAGGGCAGAAGATGCCACAGAAAAAGTACCCAAGGGAGAAGGGGGGTTACTTAAGCGAACTTGGTATCCTCCCTGACGAAGACGGAGGGTGTCCGTTAACCGTTTGACCAAAAGGTGATTGGGGAAACGCTACTGACAGGCGTATAAATTAACGAGACTGGCGTTTGCACGGGTGTGGGTTCTTGAGGGATGGCTGTCGGTTTGAACAAGAACCAAGCCGCAATTAAACCTAACACACCAACGACGGCGATGATCGCGCCGATTAAAATCATGGGTGACTTCTGGCGTTTTGATCCAGGAATTTGACGCTGTAATCCCAGTAAATCCAGCCATTCCTGTATGGTTTGGGGGCGTTCATCAACCTGTAACGCCATCCCAATCAGAATCACTTCATTCGTGCGATCGCTAATTTGTTCGTTAATCTGTTTTGGTGGAATTAATCGCGCTTTCGACATACAGCGATCCATTGCCTTGGGCGGAATTTCTCCCGTGACTAAAAAGTATAGCGTTGCCGCTAATGAATAAACATCCGTATAAGCTCCTAGGGGAGTGTCCACATTATAAAGCTCTAAGGCATCAAATCCATCGGCTGTATGAGTATCAACCGTTGTTGATGCATCATTACATTCTCGCGCTAAGCCAAAATCAATTAACACGGCTTCTTGTTTATCGGTGCGTAATCGAATATTACTGGGTTTGACATCTCGATGAATTAACCCCGCCTCGTGAATCACTTTCAAGGCTTCGCCAATTTGTTGGATATAAAGCAGCGCTTCTGATTCTGGTAAACCCTTTTGGGCGTGGCTGGCTAAATCGACACCATCCAGATACTCCATGACAATGCCAACCTGATGTCCTTCAACCAATGGTTCTTTAACTTGCACCAGATGAGGATGTCGGCATTTTACCAGCTTTACCGCTTCGCACAAAAACGTTTCCTGAATCTGATCGACTTCCGGTTGGCTGAAGTCGTGGATTAGCTGATCACTCAGGGTTTTGACCACCCATTGATGTTTCTTGCGATCGCTCGCCAGATAGGTAACGCTAAATTGTCCGCGTTTTAATTCTTTTTCCAGAATATAATTGTTGCCATGCAACTTCTGTCCAGAAGACCAAGTCATTGCTCAAAGTTAATGATACATATCATCGATTTTGGCATAGTCTGAAGAGAATGTGCTATCCGCTAAATTTTACAATAACTGAGGTTATCGACGGGCGGCGATATGACTCATTAATTTATTAATCGGAGAATAATCACCCTATTTGGGTTTGAGATGGGTAGCGCGATCGCCCTTTTCCAAATCGTCCTAGTTTGACAGACTCACCCTCGCTTATTTAACCACATATAAACGTAATTTTTTTCGGGCTTCGACATCAAATTTTAATCCCAATTCCATGCCACGGCTTGTCTGTACTGACTCCTGATCAGCATCATCAACCTGAATACTTTTAATCGTTGCCAATTGACAGTAGGCTTCGCCCATCAGAAAAACACTTGTTCCAACTGATAAAGTTCTTGATTTTTCTATACTTTTCCACCCAAGTCCAAGCGTTTCCAATACCAGCATCAGCAAACATTTTTTCTAATGGTTCTCTGCGTAGGTTCTGCTCATGCAATAGAAAGGCATCTGGCAGTAGTTCATACTTTGTTCCAGTACCACTAGCTCCATAAAATAATCCTCTAATAACTTCTTCAATAGAAAGATGTCCAAATCGATTTTTTGTTAGATCCAACAGTAACCGGGCTACACCTATTCGATGTGTATTACAAATTCTCTCTTCCAAATCTGCATAAACTGGAAATAAATCTGGAAGAACTTGTATCCATTCTCGAATTAAGTTTTCAACAAAACGTTCATAAATAGCGTATAACCGTGTTACTACAGCGCAATGATCGTAAATTCGCTAATCCCTTGGTTCTGGAGCATCCTGTGTTAGTTGGGCAATGATAGAGTCTACTTCCGTTCCCCATTCCTGTGTGATTATACTCTTATCTCCAAAAGCAGCTCTTATAAGTTTTTCGTTAACTTGGATAATAGAACGGACAGTAGAAATATTTCTCTGTACTGTCTTCAGAAGCTCCTGAAACATCATGACTTATTCGTTGATGACTTGAGCCAGCATATCATCGAACAGCCTCAGTCGTTTCTGAATATCCGCTTTCGTTTTTCCTCCACCTGTTAAAAGTCTATCTTTATCTTCTTGAAAGAGTTGTTTTGTTGCTTCAATCACTTTTTCTTTTCGAGCAATTAAAACATCTTCACTATCTAAATGATTGCTCAACCCTACCATGACCGCCTCGTAATAAGTTTTATAAGGCTTATTCTTAAAGGTAATATTTTGGGGTTCAAATGGTTTAGGATTAAATAAATTTTCTCCGTATATTTGGTGTGCAAGAGAAATAGTCTTTAAGAATATATTCCTTAAAATAGCAATATCTTTGTCGTAAAAACCTAGGCTTTTAATCATATATTTATCAAGAAAGTTTTGCAAATTTTCTTTGATTTTATGATAATGCCTTAGAGAAAAAAAGCGAAGAACTAATTCCACATCTTCCATTGTTGTGTATAAACGATTTCTCCAAATTGCTTCATTATCGTCAATAGGTATTCCCCAAGCTTTTCTCAATATATGATTTTGAGAAATTTCAAATAATAATTGATTAAATTTTCCGTAATATAAACAACTCCGTACCTCTTGACGGGTTAGAGCAACTCCTCGAGTATTAAGGCGTTCAAAGGCAATCTGTTTTAATAGAAGTGCTTCTTCCGGGTCAGAGGCGGACTCCGTGATCAGCACTATAGATGAAAGGGAGCGACGAGCAAGTGCAGCTTTGATGTTTAGGGGAAGTTGATTATAAGTGTACCCCTCAAGTTCAGACCAAATTTCCAAATCCGTTAATTCGAGTTTATTTTCGTAAAAATCTTGAATTGCCGTGATTCTCTGTTCACCATCAATAAGTTCATAGGAGTTATATTCCCTTTCGTATAGGATAATAGGTGGAACTGGAATGTTAAGCATAAATGACTCAATTAAGCGCGATTGCATTTTTTCATCCCAACGCTTTCGCCGATGGAAAAACGGTCTAATCTCTATATATCCCGGTTTCTTGAGCGCATTGACAAAACTGGGCAGCTTCTCACGATTCATTTCAGTGAGTATTCTTCTTTCTCGTTTCTCATACTTGGCATTAATCTCATCATCAGACATTTTCTTGGGATCTTTCGCTGGGGGAGTTTCCCACATTGTTTTTTCGGCTGGCGCAAGTGGCATTAGCGATATACTCCAAAATGGCGTTTATTATCAATTATAGAGATACTGAAGACTAGGGGGCTGCAACGTAAGCGTACCGAGCCGCCATCGTGTGTTAGCGGAGCGTAACACACCGCCTATTCATGTATTTACTAAATATGCCACTCGGCTAACTCTTCCAAGGTGAGGTTTAGCAAATCACACAATATTTTCATTTGTGCAGGATATAGCTTGGGAATGTGCCTGCCAGCTTCCCAGTTTTTCACCGTCGTTATCGTTACATCTAATTTATGAGCCAGTTGCCGTTGGGTCAAATTTAACGATTCTCGTCGTTGTTTCAGCTTTTCTCCCAAATTAGCCATTTTTAAGCGATCGCGTCTTGCCTTTACCTACATTCCTTTCCCAATCAGTCACTCACGTTTGCTGTCTGACTCTTGGGCTTCATTAAAACTAGGAAGTTCCTCTAAAGGACATTGCAAGATGCTACATAAAGCCTGTGTCTGACGAATCGTGAGTCGAGGTTCAAATCTGCCAGCTTCCCAATTACTCACAGTTTGATCCGTGACGCCTACCGCATCCGCTACCTGTTTCTGAGTTAGCCCTAACCGTTTTCTTAGCTTCATCAGCTTATGACCTGAACTCATTGCCTCCTGATTGCCTTAACTATACTCTGCCAACTCGTCTAAGGTTAAATCGAGCAAATCACACAATGCTTTCGTCTGGATGGGGTATAGCTTTGGAATATGTCTGCCAGCTTCCCAATTTTTCACAGTAGTTACCGTCACACCTAATTGATCAGCGACTTGCTGCTGCGTCAGATGCAGTGATTCACGTTGGCGTTTAAGCTTTTCCCCCACACTCGTCATTACTGTTTTATTCCAGAATCCTCATGGTTAAATTGACTTAACCAGAATTTGCCCGTAATATAAAGGCAGAACTTCAGATGGTCAGAAAGCCAGTGCCTCCGGGCGACCAACCTCTTAGCACTGGCTCTGGCTCCAATTTCAGATGGAGACACATTTATTATGCCTTACAAACAACGCCTTTATCCTTGGGTGCTGGTTCGCCTGCTACCCAAAATGCAAGGAGTCACTGTAGCACAGTATCGTAGCCGTTCCGATGCGGATGGTCATCTTCACATACTCCGCCGTCTGATGCCGAATGCCCAATTTGTGGTGATGTTTGATCCGGGTTTACCCCCAGAGTATCAACAGAACTCACGCTAAACTGTTCAGCATTTAAACCTTAATGCCAACAAGGGCAAAAGCCGTGTAGTGCGAGCATCTTGCTCGCTACTAATACCCAATTGAAATGCATGACAGCTTAGTCCGTGGAAAGGGCGCACGTCTGTGCGCCCCTACGGTTTCTGGGTGTGAAGCTCATCAATAAAATATTCCTCAAATCCTTACGTAAAGGTAACTTGCTTCTTTTCGGAAGCGAGTATAACAAATGACAAATGACAAATGACGAATGACAAATGACTTACTCCTTCACAATCTCAAACAAATCCTCTATCAATACATCAAATGTCCGTGCTAACTTCAGCAGCGCCCCAATATCCACCATCGTCATTCCTGGCGATCGCGCGTAGGTTTTGATGGTACTATAGGGTACTCCAGACCGTTCAGCGACATCCAGCAACGTCCAGTTCTCCCTGGCAGCTAGTTCCCTAATCCGCAACCGAACTCGTTCGCCTCTTGACATAAAGTTTAAATTTCGTCTACATTAAGCAAATTAAAAGCGATCGCACCTAAGTTTACGAAGCCAGATAGCGATCGCTATGTCCTATCAAAATACAACCCCATGATTTGGGGCGCATCTCCTATGTTATCAACACTTCAGCTAAAATCAAGAGCCACTCATCCGTTACAGCGATTTGTTACTCCAGAAGCCATTGCGCTTCTGCTCAATCTCCATCCTGATGAGATTTATCGCATTGACTGCTGGCGATATGTGATTCATGTTGGTGACGTTCTCTCCCGTTAAGCTTGCGCTATAACGGGAGCTTCTCGATCAAAATAGAGATAGCTGTACGCTTTTTCTACCTGATAGAGCTTCACACTTCACTGGCTGGGCTTTCCCTAAGCCTCTGTGTGCAGACAAGAT
>NZ_JAVJNP010000209.1:0-24851 GCF_040217205.1 Coleofasciculus sp. A1-SPW-01
TATGAAATTGTTCCCCTTCTCCCTTGATGGGAGAAGGGGTTAGGGGATGAGGGTGAAGTGGGGAGGGCGGGTTTTGTTGTTTCGTTATTGGTGACTAGCTGAATTGATTCCCTAAACCCGCCCCTACAATTGTCCCTAAACGCGCCCCTACAGTTAGATATTATCTCATCATCCATCTACCACGGACTCCCAATAATCGTAAATCCTGCCCAATAATAAGGATGGGATAACCGTTGATTTGCCCGACTTCCCAATCCAGGAAGTTCAACATCTAACCCTTCAATTCCGGTTAATTTCCCTCCTTCAAAATACACCTGTTCCCGTAACATCGCCAGTTGCGCTTGACGCAAGGCTTCGGCTTTAATCGTGATATCCGGTAGGCGTAATTGATTATAGAATCCACTCATTAAACTCAGCGTCGCTTCATCGCCCACATACCACAGACTAGCTACCGCCGACTTGACGCCAGTTTGTACCGCTAACCCGGCAAATCCTAATTCAGCCTCAATATTTCCCAGGGCGGTTTGACAGGCTGAGAGGACTAATAATTCGATAGGCGGCGGTAAATACCATTCGAGTTGGCGCACTTGATTGAGTCTCAGTTTTGTATCCCACAATTGAATATAGGAATTACTCGGATTACCATCATTAAATTTAGCATGGGTGGCGAGATGGATAATCTCAAAAGGTTGGCGGCGACTCTCGGTTTTCAGATTACTAAGGGTAAATTCTTCGTTGAGGAAGGATTCTCCTGTCCACAGGGTTTGGGTGATAATCTTTAATTCGGTGGCGACTGTGGGTAATGCCCCTAAATCCGCAAATTCAGTCGCGCCCATGGCGAGAATTTGGGCATCTTTAACGGGTTGATAACGGGTGTTGGTGAGGCTAAAACTGGGAATGGAACCAATGCTATAGTGTTCAATCAGAAATTGCTTGCCATCGTGTAACGCCGCCATAGGAAGTTGACGTAATCCGCCATCCATACAGAAGATAAGCGTATCAATATCTAAGGCGTCTAAGTCAGATTCTAGGGGGGCGATTAACCATTGATAAAGCTGTTGGGCGGCGGGGAGGTAGCCACGGGATTCGGTAATATCGGTAACCATCTCCTGAAATTCGCTGACTGTACTTTTCAGGGTGGTAATAGTAGAGGCGGGAACCAGTTTACGGATATAATTGTCTTCCGGTAAAACTAATACCAATTCCAATCCTTTTCCTTCCTTGAGATTACGGGCATAGATGACAACGGCACGTTTCCCGGTTTGCTGTTCGATGGTTTTCAGGGTTTCTCGTAAGCTTTCGGCGGTGACGTTGGCATTAGTTAAGTCTTCGCCAAAGTAGTCTTCAAATTCATCTTCAAAGAGTTGGTCAATTTCCGCGACAACATCATCTTGGGGCGTGGCGTCGAGTGGCGTAGGAGGATTGTTAACGTTTAGATTAATAGGTTGTTCGCCCGGAAATTCCCAGCTAATATTGTAGTTTCCGGTTTCTGGGTCTTGGTTAATCGTAGTAGCGGCGTCTAACGTATCCCCAACCCGAAAGGCTAACGACTCGATGGGATTTTGATCTAAGTTTAGCTTGGGTGTTGGTTCTGGCACAGGAATGGGCGTTGGCGGTAGAGGTATAGCGCCCAGAATCGATATAATTTGAATCCGATTCCTATCTCGTTTGTGGGTGAAGAAATAGTCTCTAGTGGGTTCAATTGTCTGTATCCCCGCGTCATCGCCTCTGGTAATCGCGGCTGCTGTGCCATTGATATCAGGATTACCGACAATAAAGGGAATATCACCGTCTCCGCCGTGGCGAATAATAATGGTTCCACCGTTGTCACCCCCAGCGACAGAAATACTGGCATTGATGTTATTTTGGTCGATGAAGGAGTCGGTGGCTTGGAAATAACTGGGGGTGGTAATATCGACATCTCCGCCTCTACCATTCCCCAGACTTTGGGCGTTAATTTGGCTGACTTTTATATTGCCACGGGCGTTGAGGGTAATATCACCGCCATCATTAAGGTTAGAGGAATCAAGAATACCTGTTTCAATTTGTCCGCTATTGCTGGTAAGGGAAATACCTGCGGGTGAGGTTAAATCTCCGGTTTTGATTTGTCCACGGGTACTGGTAAAGGAAATGCCTGTGGGTGAGGTGAGATTATCGGTAATAATGTTATTGATAGCTGTGATATTGACCCCGATTGGGTTGTCGGTAATATTGCCTTGAACGATTAAATTGTTGAGAGGGGTTGAGCCACCGATAATATCGTTAAATTCAATAATACCGTTTTCCGTTTCGAGAGTCAGGTTTTGAGTCCCATCAATGGTGTCGTGGAAGGTAATATCACCAGTACCGGATAGGGTGATGGAAATATCGTCAGCGAGGATAACTGAACCGTTGAAGATTAGGCTATTTTGATTGGTGGTAATATCGCCACTGAGAGTAATCGTGTTTGGTGCGGTGAGTTGGATTTCTCCACCTTGGTTTGTTTGAGAAATCGCGTCAATTTTAGCAGAGGTAATGCTATCTGCGGCGTTAAGGATAATATTACCCCCTGTTCCCAAACCCGAGGAGGTAATGAGTGCGCCTTGGCTGGTATCAATATTCCCATTTTCGCTAGTAATGGTAATGTTGCCACTATTGCCACTAAAACCACTCAAGAATGAGGTGATTTCACCTGTGGAAATATCGCGGGGGGCAAAAAGAGTTATATTCCCGCCATTTTCACCACCTGCGGCATTGAGAATACCTGCTGATGTATCAATAGCACCACCGCTGGTAAGTATGATATCTCCCCCATTGGCACTACCAGACGTATCAATACCAGCGGTTTTAATGTCGCCAGGAGCCTCAAGAGTAATGCTACCGCCATTCCCACTCTGAGAAAGAGTTGTTAGATTACCTGAACTGGTATCAATAGAGCCTTCTCTACTAATAATAGTAATTGTGCCGCCATTACCGATAGTGTTTTGGTTGGTATTAATTGAACCCACAGTAATATTGGTGTGAGCAGAGAGAGTGACATCTCCAGGATTATCACCGCTATTTGAGGCATTTAGAGATCCACCATCATCGTTATTAATCTCTATCGCTCCTTCTTTGCTGATGATGGTAATGTTGCCACTATCACCTACAGCTGTTACGTTTGGAGTTCCTCCAGCAAAACTCTCTATACAAAAAGAGTTAGGGCAATCAATGGTGATATCACCTGTAGCCATAAGTTTGATATTACCACCGCCGTTGTTTGAGAAAGAAGCTGGACCGCTCCCTATTAAGGTTATACTGCCGCCAGCTTCTATAGTAATATCGCTATTTTTTCCCTCAACAGATGTAATTATATTACTGATTCTTCCTGTTGAAATAATATCGCCTCCTGCCTTCAGTTTTATTTCACCTGTATTATTCTCAAAAACGTTGGCTGAAATGGAACCTGTGAAAATGTTGCCTACAGCCTCAAAAATCACGGTACGTGGAGCGCCTCCTGCTGTTTGATTTTGGTTAATATTTTCTACCTGAATGTTTCCTCCTGAGCGTAAAATTAATGCTCGAAAGTTTGCCAAAATAAATTCATCTGTATTGGGGATAGCACCTGCAAAATTTTCGTCTCTACCATTGATATCAACATCTCCATTAAATATAATATTTCCCGTTCCTGAAGTTGTATCTACCTTAAGGGATGCCCCTGTATATCCCCCAGAAATATAGTCACCAGGCTGAGTAAAAATTGGATCATTTAAACTAACAAAATCAGCAGGTTCTCCTGATAAGTCTAGAATAGAGACGTTATTCCCACTGCTAAAATGAGCATCCCCTGAAATAATCCCATTACTGACTAAGCTGAGATTTCCGCCACTCACAAACGGTGTCTCTTGATGATTCAGCGCCCAAATGTCAATCCCTTGATTCCCCTGAATATACAAATTCCCACCCGCCTGTGCCATAAACGGATACGCTAGATTATCCCGCGCAATAACCGTATTTCCAGCTAAAAGAGTTAAATCTCCTGTTGTTACCAAAGAGGGCGCACGTCTGTGCGCCCCTACGGGAACTAACATTAAATTATTAGACGCCGATAATGTTGCGGTTTGGGCTGTTATACTGTTGGCGATCGCGTCTCCATTTCCGATGCTGAATTCTGTATCGGTTACCTGTACTGTTTCCTCTGAAACTGTTAACCCTGTCTCCCCTGTTTCACCACTCCCCGTCAGCAAGGTTGCCAAATCCAATGGCGCAACCGGAAGCAACATCCCCTTATTATCCCGTGGCGGTGCTATTTCCAAACTCAATAACTGTCCCGGTTGACTAATCCTGACCAAACTTTCCCCCGGAACCGCCGCAACTGTAATATTTCCTCCCGGTGCAGCCAATTCCCCGGTGCTGATAACAGTACCCCCCAGTAGCGTTAAATTATGCCCTTCAGTTACCGCCAAATTCCCCGCATTAATCACGCTTCCCGGTTGCGCCAAATCAAAAGCAAAACCACTGGGATTTCCGACTAAATCCTGATACTCATTCCCGCCAAATGCATTAAACCAATTCCCCTCGCCAAAACCAATCCCTGTGGCTGTCGTTGCTGTAAAATCTGCTGGGACATTCAACCACGCATTTTCCCCAAACACAATCCCCGCCGGATTCATCAGAAATAAATTAGAATTACCTCCCGTTACCTGAATCAACCCGTTAATAATCGAAGCGTCACCGCCAACCACCCGCCCGAAAATATTCCTAATCTTAGGATTCGATAAAAAGTTAGCAATTTGACCCGCATCTAATCCAAAGTCCTCAAAACTATGAAATAAATTCGCTTCATCCCTTGACAAACGACCCCCCGTAATATCCAGTTGAGTCCCATTCGGTGTCACCACCGTTCCCGTCTCATCAGCCGCCGGAGTAATCGGTTGTGCATTCAGGGATGCTGGGGATAAAATAACCCCAGTGCCAAGGATTGCCCCTACCAGAGAACAAGACGCGATCGCACGCCAACGCCCTAGACTCTGCCATTCCCTACCCGATTTGGTTTGAGGCATTTGTCCCATTGCACCCACCCCCAATATCAGTATTTTTATCTACCTCTAATTAATATTCTAAGTAGTTGGACAAAAGAAAACAGCACGCTCCGACAAGTTTTGTAAATAGTCCTCAAACCCTTACAAAGGACGTAGCTTGCTTCTCAAGGGAGCGAGTTCTCCACCGTTCACTTTAATTGTGTCCACCTACTTAGGATCTGCTGAATAAGTCGGAATTTACCTAGTTCGGAAGCCCCGCAATTTCTTGCTCTAACTCTTTCTTGGTTTTTTCATGCTTTCTTGCGCCCAGAATATTAAACCGCTTAATTATTATCCAGAGGCAATTCATGTTCTGGTGGTTCGAGTGGAGGTTGAGCATCTGTACCTGAAGGAACCACCACAAGCGGAGGAGGCGGTTCTAAAATCTTTTGCCACCCTTGAATTTGCACCTGAGCCGCATTGTAGGCTTCGGTTCCCGAAGGAATCATTTTAGCCAGTCGAATCGCTTCAGTTAAGCTAAGAGCGGCTCGATCTTGAGCTAGAGCCAACAGTTGATAACTCCAGCGATTAACCGCCGAGACTGCATCACCTCTAACTTTGGCGGAACTGGGAACTTGTCTGGCTAAACGAATTGCCTCCACAATGGCGTCGGGGGTACCGGGAGTGGCAGCTTGATAGGCTTGTTGTAAGCGCTGTTGTCCCAAAACTTCTGTTTTCCAGCCCTTAACGAGGCTTTGCGCTTCCCCATAGAGTACCCGTCCGGATTTGATTTGTTCCGCCGCCGCGATCGCAGCCGAAAGATTGCCGGAATTGGCAAGGGTACGAGCTTGATCAAGATAGGGTTGGTCTTCTAGGCGTTGAACCGTGCGCGTCCAGTCTTTGATCTTACTCTGTGCTTCTGAGTAAAGAGCGCGATTGGGGGCAATCCGACGGGCTTCTTGGATGGCTTCTCGTAAGGATTGGACTCCGCCAAAGCTGGCAAGTTGGGTGGCGCGATCGAGATAGGGCTGATCTTCTATGGTTTGGATCTGACGAGTCCATTGGCTAATCTCCGCCCTCGCTTCCTGGTAGCGGGGATTACGGTTGGGAATCAGTTTGGCTTCTGCGATCGCGATCTGCAAATCACTCGCTAGCCCCGAACTGGCAAACGTCCGCGCCCGTTCCAGTCGAGCCACGTCCTCAATTTCCCGTTGCCATCGATCAATTAATTCCTGACCTTCATCATATAGAGGACGATCAGTACCCAATTTCTGCGCCGAGGCGATCGCGATTTCCAAATCCCCAATGCTTCCCGATTCAGCCAGGGATATGGCATTGGCTAAGTCAATCAAATCTGCCTTAACGTCTGGTAATTTCACGCTAGCGGGTAACTTATTGGCAATATCTAACACCCCTTGCCAGTTCCGTTGTTCTAAGCGGCTTGTCGCTAGTTTGAGTAATTTATTCCCACTCTCAGCAATTAAATCTTGAGCTTCTTTGTAGGCAAAACTCTTGGGCGTGATTTTCTCGGCAGCTTCAATCGCCTTTAAAATATCATCGACTCGACCACTTTTACTGAGCTTATAAGCTTCATCCAGCTTCTGACTATCGTCTCGTCCAATTTGAATCAGATCCACGAGTTCGTTGTACTTGACAGCTGCCCAATACTGATTATCTATCGTTGTCAGCTTGACCGCTTCGCGAAATGCTAATGTCCAATTAGACTGTCTCAGCTGTTCCTCGGCTTGTTCATAAATCCCTGAAGCCTTTTTCCACAGCGTTTCCCATGCCTTAATTTGTTCTTTGACTAGCGTAAACGCCGGAACATCTCTAGGAATCCGGTTGGCAATCTCAATCGCTTCCTCTAGCTGACCGGCTTGAAACTTTTCTTCGCCAATGGCTAAAATCTCGACTGACCACTCTTCGATATGGCGATTAATTTCCGGGCGCAAGGGGTGGTCTTTCGGTAAAGCATCGATGAGTGCGATCGCTTCTAACAAATCCTTGGTAGTGCGTTTATTTGCCGCAAGCTGGGCGCAATAGATACGTACCGATGCCGAAGCCGTGGGCCAAAAAATTGAGGGACAATTTGGCACGGCTGGTAGCTTCAGCAAAAGGGCAACAGAGGCAAATCCCATCCCCCCTGAAACCACCATAATCACCACTACCCAAAATGCCCAACCGAATGTAAAGCGTCGTTTTGGTTCTTTCGGCTGTTGAGGAGAGGGTGGGGCTGGCTTCGTCGTCACTGGTTGGGGAGTGGCTTGACGATGAGAGGTTGAATGTCCGACCCGATGAGGATCAACAGCATTCCTCTGGTGTTGCCAATCCTGGCTCCAACTGGGTTGGGAAGACCGAGTAGCATACCAATGATCGGGCATTTTTCGATTTTTAGTCATAACTCACTCCACCACTCGCTAAGCCTAATGCTGTGGGTTTTATAGCACCCTCAGTTGTTGCAATACTACTCTCGTTAGACAGAAAACGCTATATTCTCCCTGAGACTTGATCGGGAATGGGAGCTAGGACAATTGCCGTTAAGATGAGAATGATTGCTCTTATATCTAATCACTAACGCCATACCTCCCAGGGAGAAAACTACCCAAATTGGTGTTCATTCTATAAAGGCAGACTAGAGCCAATCCACTCTCACCTTTCCCATTCCCAATTCCCCTAACTCAATCTCGATTAAACGGACTCAGCTTTTAAATCCTGAATCAGTTGAGCCAGTTCATCGCCACTCGCTTGGTAAACTTCCCCACAGAAGTGGCAAGTTGCTTCAGCGCCTTCGTCTTTTTCAATCATATCCCGAAGTTCGGCTTCACCTAGCATCTTCAGCGCTCCTAAAACGCGATCAAACGAGCAACCGCAGTCAAACCGTACCATTTGGATTTCGGGCAGAATTACCAAGCCCAAATCACCCAAAATCTGTTCAAAGATAGCCGGTAACGTTTTACCTTCCTGCAACAGGGGTGTGAATCCGGATAGCTTGGCGATGCGAGATTCCAAAATCTGCACTAAAGACTCGTCTCTAGCTGCTTTCGGTAAGATTTGGATTAATAGCCCTCCCGATGCAGTTACGCCATCAGCGCCGACAAATACACCCACAATCAGTGCTGATGGGGTTTGTTCAGATGTGAGCAGGTAATGAGCAATGTCATCGCCAATTTCTCCCGACACCAGTTCTACTGTACTGGAATAGGGATAGCCATATCCCACATCCCGGATCACATAAAGATAACCGTCACGCCCAACTGCACCGCCAACATCGAGTTTGCCAGATTCGTTGGGCGGTAGTTCAATAGCAGGGTTATCCACATACCCTCTAACCGTACCATCTAAGCCCGCATCAACCAAAATTCCGCCCAAGGGACCCTTTCCCTTGACCCGAATATTCACCCTTGACCCTTCCCGCTTCATATTAGACGCCAACAATAAGCCAGATGACATTGTGCGCCCTAGGGCAGCCGTTGCCACATAGGAGAGCTGATGGCGCCGGCGGGCTTCTTCGGTGAGGCGCGTGGTAATCACACCGACGGCTCGGATACCCCCTTCTGCTGCTGTGGCGCGAATTAACTGATCAGCCATGTATCAACCTTACACTTCTTTACATACTCCCTTTTTATTTTAGGTTGGGTCGTTGGCATAAAGCGCGATCGCACCGTTGATAGTCGGCGATGGATTCGCGAGTGTACCTTCCCTGGCGACAACGATTAAAAGGATTAATATAATGTGATATCGAGAGTCACACTCTTGAGCAACAGACCTATTGTTTTTGGACACAGATTATGTTGGGAACCTTTCAACAAAGTCACCTCCGCATTGAACTCGAAGCCCCCCATACTGTTATCCGAGACAGTCTGCTGCATTCAGAGAAGCTGCGCCAATGGTTACCGACTCAGCGCATTTCCCCTGGATTACCAGAACAACTCAATCCCGGAGTAACCTTTACCAGTTGGATTGGTCCGGTTGCTATCCAACATCAGGTAGAGGTAGCGGAGTCTTACGGGTTACGACTGCTGTTGAGCCAGGGAATCGATGGCTATCACGAATGGTGTTGGGGTGAAGGATGGGTACAGTCTCGTTTAGAAGGGGTGTCTATGTTGCCGTTAAATATGGGTCAAACCTTGAGTTTGCTAAGGCTACGAGAATTTATTGCTACCCAGCGGGGATGAGGGAACTGGGGGAGCTGGGGAAGCATGTAGAGACGTAGCATGCTACGTCTGGGAGCTGGGGGAGCTGGAGGAAATTATGTAGGGGTGGGTTTCACTACTATCTTTTCGGTTACACCCAGATGTAACTAAACCCGCCCCGACTGTACGAATGACAAATGACAAATGACGAATGACGAATGACGAACCGACTCAGCGTCGCTTTAATTTTTTGGGGATCGCGATATTCATCCGGTTGTGAAAGTCTTCCTGTACTTTGTGACTCAAGCGGCGAGACACTTGGCGGACGATTTGCTGCAACAGGCGATCGCCTGTACTCTGAATCAAAGACTGGGGTAACTTGTGGATAAACTTAGGAAACCGTACACCAACGCTTAAATCAAGCTCCCACTCGATACGGGTAATGGTGGGGGGAAGTTCTAGTCCCTTAAGCTGTTGCTCAGAAAAATACTCGTGAGTTGGAATCGGCACAAACCCTTGAGTCGCCTGAAAGTCAACCTCATAACCAGGAGGATTGTAACCGGGGACGGGGATCGTCTGAATTTTATAGATCCCATCCTGGCGCGGAAGTAGTTCTAGCCCAATTTTTGGCTCAACTTCGTAGCCGAATGACCCAAAACGCCCAATCGCTAAAGCATAACCATTGGCTCCAATCGGTTCAGCCTTCATCGGCTGGGCACAGTCACGAAACCATTCTTGGTGAGTATCCAGATAAGCCGTTACTCGTTCCGGTTCGGCATACATCTCTACACCATTTTGGAAGTGACCGTAAAACTGAGTCAACTCAGGCGCTAATTGGCATGATTGGGACTCGTCTCTCTCAGGCTCGGTAAAAGTGGATTGGGTATCTAGATGCACTGGCTCGATTGTGATGGGTTGCTGGTTAAGGAATTGGGACTGCATAATTGCTCCACGGTGTCAGTTAGGGTTGGTGCCTATTGCTAGGATGCCCACTGGCGATTGTTCATTCTCTCTTTCATCTTCACGAATTTACGGTATAAATCTGCACATCTGGTAAAACTTCATTGATAATTTATAGAATTGACAAGAGAATGTTAAGGAATCGAATCCAAAAATACTGGCTCTTTACAGCATAACTTGTGTATCTTGCCATCAACTCTCACTGTTGAAGGAAATTTCTAGATGAAAGCATTGGTCGCCGGAGCGACAGGTCAAACAGGACGCCGAATCGTCAATGAACTGGTCAAACGCAATATCCCCGTTCGCGCTTTGGTGCGTAACTTGGAGAAAGGGCAGGAAATTTTACCCCCTGAAGCCGAGTTAGTCGTTGGGGATGTATTGAAGCCTGAGAGTCTCAGCGCTGCTGTGGGAGATAGCACCGTGGTTTTTTGTGCCACAGGTGCTACACCCAGCTTCAATCCCCTAGAACCCTACCAAGTAGACTATGAGGGGACGAAGAACCTGATCGATATTGCCAAAGCTAAAAATATTGAGCATTTTGTCATGGTTTCCTCACTTTGCGTCTCTCAACTTTTACATCCCCTAAATCTGTTTTGGTTAATTTTGGTGTGGAAAAAGCAGGCTGAGGAGTACCTCCAGAAAAGTGGCTTAACCTATACCATTGTCCGACCTGGGGGGCTGAAAAACGAAGATACGCCTGATTCTGTGGTCATGTCATCAGCAGATACACTGTTTGATGGGAGTATCCCCCGCACGAAAGTGGCACAGGTTTGCGTCGAGGCGCTCTTTCAAGACGAGGCACGTAATAAGATTGTAGAAGTGATTGCCCGTCCAGAAGCGAGCGATCGCAGTTGGCAAGAACTATTCGCCAATGTTGCCTAATCCAACCGTAGAGACGTTCCATGCAGCGTCTCTACCGTCTATGGGAGCGAATTTTAAGCCTTATGTTATGAAACGTCTAATTAAATGGATTAATATCCTTATTTTAATGATCCTATTCCTCGAACTGCGTGAAGAATTTCAACGAGGGGAATGGAGTTTTAATGATCCCAGAGGTGAAAAGGGGACTCAACCGTTAGTCATGCGAGGTGGTGATCCTTATATTCGGGCGCTGATGCGAACAATTTCCGCAAGTGAGGCAAATGTGTCTCAACCTTATTCGGTACTGTATGGAGGAGAACATGTCTGGAATTTGAGTGATCATCCTAATCGCTGTGTACCGATTGTCGCAGGTCCTAATGTGGGTAATTGTACCACCGCCGCCGGACGATATCAGTTTATTAACACGACTTGGTATAACAAAGCCAGACGTTATCATCCTCAGCCTTGGCAACTATTTTGGTGGAGTAACTATAGCTTTGAGCCACAATATCAGGATGCGGTTGTTTATGCTTGGCTGAGTGATAATCAAGCGTGGGGAATGGATATTTCCCAACAATTGCGCCAAGGTAAAGTGGATCAAGTATTGCGACGATTGTCGGGAACCTGGACAAGTCTGGGTTATGGTATTGAAACGAATTCGATGACTCGATACTTGCCAGGAATATATCAGCGAATTCTTCAGGAAGAATTACAACAAAGATGAACAAAAGCAAAGGATAAATGTTAAATTTATAAATCATAAGTCAATTGTAGGGGCGGGTTTAGTCACAATTGTAGGGGCGGGTTTAGGAACTACAGTCAGCTATTGCTGAAATAACTGAACAACAAAACCCGCCCTAGCTCACCGATAAGTGTTATAGCAACCGCCATGGCTGTTAGGACACATCATTTATGTAGAGACGTTGCATGCAACGTCTCTACAATGGTGCCGAACGTCCTAATCGATATGTCTATTGCTATATATGATTTTCTTCTGCAATCTGTCTTCTAAGCTGTTATGCATTTAAATTGGGTATTAGTAGCGAGCAAGATGCTCGCACTACATACAAGGATTTTGCCATTATTGACATTAAGGTTTAAATGCCGAATAGCTTACCTTATGCCTTGTTTTTCTGTAAGTATTCAACCGAAGTTAAAATAAAATGCCGAATCAATCACAGGAACAAATCCGCGCCCACGTTTTCATTTCTGGACAAGTTCAAGGCGTTGGCTATCGTTTTTCAACCGTCAGTGAAGCCCATCGATGGGGTGTAACTGGTTGGGTGCGAAATTTGTCAGATGGTCGAGTAGAAGCGGTATTTGAAGGAAATAAATCAGGAGTTGAGGAAATGATTAATTGGTGTCATAAGGGTCCTTCTGCTGCTGTGGTGAAAGATGTGGCGGTGGAGTATGAAGAACCGGAAGGTTTGAGCGGATTTGAGACAAGGCGGTGACTGTTCGTTGTTTGGAAAATAGAGATCATATTGTATTGTAGGGGCGCAAGGCTTGCGCCCTTTTCCATGTACCTTACCCGATTTGGAAATAATATATTTAACCACGCTTTAAGGCGCCGATCGCCTTTTAACTTGATTGTGCCGATAACTGCCGTGTAGACTGAGATAAGCGTCTTCATCGCAGCAACGAGGAACGCCCCAGAACCGCAAGCCGGGTCAAGGAGTGATAGATTAGGAAGGATATCCTGGATTAAGCGATCGCACAACGGGGAGTCAAGCTTAATCAGGAGTTCGTTGATATCCGCAAACCCTTCTCCTGGGTTGGAGACAGATGGGGAGGAATCCCCTAGAATAGTCGCATTCACCCGATCTAGAATAAGCTTATTAATCGTGCGATCGCATAAATACTCGGTAATCTCCGGGCGGGTATAATACGCCCCAAACGCCTTCTGGTTAATATACTTCTCAAAGATATACCCCAACACATCTGGGTTAATCTCATCATCCTTACCCCCTGGCGTATCATCCAGATTCCAGGAATAGCGAGAAAACAAATCCAAAATCTGCTCAAACGCCTCATCCGCGATATCAATATGCGGATACTCTTGCTCAATCCGATGCTTAAGAAATAATCCCCCATTTAAATAGTTTACCCGCCCAATTAACCGTTGCACCTCCGGTTCCCGTTCAAATTCCGGTTTAGCAAAGCCTTCAAAAAATAGCGCCTGGAGAAACTCACTAAAAAAGCGGTTCTCTCCCCGTTGCTTACTCTCGGCTAACTTATTATGCAGATAATCGAAATCGCCATTATCAATAAACCCCTTCTTCTGCAAAAAGTAAACAAACATTAAGCGATTCAGAATAACTGACGTATACCAGCGACAGTCAGCCTCCCTATCAATTCCTCGAATAAACGCCAAAAACTCCTGATGTTGTTCCTGAAACGCCTGATAAAACTTCTTCGTCACCCGTTCAATATCAAACGCACCTTGTAGCCGTTGGGCGACTTCAACCACCGAAGGTTCACTATCTTCCAGATGGGAAATATCAATTACCAACCCACCCAGCTTACTTAAAAACAAATCTCCCGGTTGACCCTTCACATATAAATGATCCCGCACATAACGCTTAGACTCCTCCCGCTTCACCCAATACCACAGACTGCGGCTGCGTTCTTCGTCCACAAAAATCAACAAATTTTCGGCAATTTTTTCGGTCAACTCTTGATGAATCGCCACCCGATGTTTTGCCTCTGGAATCCTACCATCCTCTCCCATCACTTCAAACACCACCACCCCAGACGCTTCCGCAATCCGGTAATACTGATACCTTTTCTCCTCAATCTCCAAAGATACCGCTTTCTTCGTGGAGGGTTGATTCCAGCCCAACTCTTCAATAAATAACTCCTGAAACTGGAAATCATAGAGTAAATCACGGGTGCGTTTGAAATTGAGGGGCATAACTCCTATCTCCTAAAAATCAGATAAGTTCGTAGTTGCGCTGTCTTCGCCCTAAACACCGAAGCGCTAACCACTAACGTGACACATTTTGGCATAGGGGCGCACGCTCCGTCATTGGTGTTGATGTCAACTTAAGCTCAACCCCTCTCCCCCAGCCCCTCTCCCACACCGGGGAGAGGGGAGCTCACAAGGGTAGGTTTTTTAAGATTGGGGTTTAGGTAAGACTTGGAAGATAAGTAGACCAGTAGACAAGGAAGATATTCAACGAAAAATAGGGCGTTTCGGCTTTTTATAGTTAGCTTGACCGAACCTAATTCTGTACGGTTTTACCCCATTGTCTTCTTTCCTTCCTTGCCCTCCAAGTCTAGTCCCAACCCTAAAATAAAAAACCTACACCTGTCAGGGAGGGGGGTGAGGGCGGTTCCCCTTCTCCCCAGGGCCGGAGTTGGGGTTAGGGGATGAGGGGAAAAATGTCGAGGAGTAGATAGACACAGCTTAAACCCTTGCCAGTATTGGTTTCACCTTAAGTTGACACGGATGATGTGCCACTATCTATTCCAAATTAGCAGAAATAGATAGATAAATCAGTTTCTTTAAAATTTTGAGGACATCACCCAAACCATTTTGGCGATTGCCAATTCCAAACAAATCAGACATAGCATACAGAGGGGTAGTGTCTTTGACAACTTTCAGGAAAAGAAAACTTCCCCCAGTCGTAATCATGCCAAAACTCGGTTGTGCTGAATTAGGGTTCCCTAGCATATAGGCGAGAATTTGCGCTAATCCAGCCTCTACAGAGAAATTAGCTTGTTTGGATTCAATCACCATCACCCAAAGTTTGTCTTTGAGAATCAAGGTGTCAAGATTCCCTTTAACAATAATTCCGCGTTCTTCGTCTTGAGCAGAGATTTGGACAGTACTCTCGGCTCTTAAATTCCAAGGCGATAGATAAAATTGTCCGATAAATAATAACGGGGAGACAACGGCGAGGTTGATAGGTTTTTCGAGTAAAGGGGGTTGTTTTAGTAAATTGAAATAGCCCGAACGAACTTGTTCTAAAAGTTGGTTTTGCCAGTCGGTAAGTTCAGGTAAATCACCATGCCATTCTGGGAAGAACTGTTCATCCTCAACTCGCTGAAGCTGGAAGTGAGTTTCTAATTGTCCTAGCGTGACATCTTTAGCTTGAATTGTTTGCACCATATTCTCAGGAAAAGATACGGGTTTGTAAGTTGTAGGGGCGCACGTCGGTCATTGGTGTCAACTTAAGCTAAACCCCTCACCCCCAGCCCCTCTCCCACGCCGGGGAGAGGGGAGTAAGAGAGTCTGGTTCCCCTTCTCCCCACGGTCCGGAGTTGGGGTTAGGGGATGAGGGGGAAAATGTTGAGGAGTAGATAGACACGGTTTAAAACCTTGCCAGCATTGGTTTTCTACCTTAAGTTGACACGGGCGCACGTCGGTGCGCCCCTACGCAATTTTAATCCAAATTCAACCAACTAAATACATCTGCCACCGTAAGCTGCCAATCGCCTAAATTATCCAGAATGGGTAAACTATCTGCCTCATACTTGACAACAGGTAACTGATTCGGTTGAAATACCATAACCGATTCATCATCCGGTTCAATAAACCACCCTAGCTTTGTCCCATGATTTAAACAGAACAGGATATTATCAATCACCCGACTAGGGGATTGGTCAGGAGAGAGAATTTCAATCGTCCAATCTGGGGCAATTTTAAATTTATTCTCAATCCGGTTATTGGCTTTACGTGGAATACGCTCCCAGGTAAAAACTGATACATCGGGAACAATCGAACGTCCACCGAAGGTACAGCGTAATTCGGGAAAGGCATAGGCTAACTTCTCGGGTATCGCTACTTGATTAATGGCAGTGACTAAACTACCTTGTAAAACACTATGTTCTCCTTGAGGCATGGGCTTTTGGTGAATTTGACCGTTGACATATTCCCTGGCTGGCTTGGTTTCCGGTTGTGCCAAAAACTCGGCGAGGGTTAACTGGGTTTCTGGAATAGTGAGTGATGTCATCATGATTTCCTATTTTATCCTTTAAATAATCCTAACGAACAAATAATTTCTGGGTCTTGAGTTCTCCCTTCCTCCTGAACAAAACACAAACGGTCATCTAAATATAGTGCCACAACTAACTCAGCAAATGCCGGGTCATCCATGCCACTTTTTAATGACCGATTCAATCGGTCAACGGCTGACTGTCGCAAGGGATAACGGTAAATTTGGTCAATTGCCTTATGTAAATCTGATGTCGCTAATAACGGCATCTCTTTCACATAACGTTTCAGCCGTGTATAAGTCCGAAATCTTGCCCCCGATGGACGCCCCAATTGACCCCCCGTACTTTTCTCCTCTTCTGCAATTAATTCCGCCCCCTTTTGCACTAAATTATGATGGTCAGGATGACGGTTAATTGCCTGAGTTTCCGGTTCGCAACGCGCCATTCTCAGAATCTCAAACTGAGACTGGGTAACACTTTTACCCTGCTTATTGATCCAAGCTAAAGCATCATTGCCTTCACCCGTTTTCATATACAGCAATACGCCCTCCGGTTGACGGGTTGTCGGGAGATGCTTACGGGTGGAATAGACGACATTTGCCAAGGTTTCAATCTTCTTTTTCAGCGTGGGATTATTCTGGGTCGCATTCTGCCAAATTTGATAGGCTTCCGAGGTCAAATCTACTTCGTTATCTTCATCGCCATCCAGAATTCCCGCTTTTTCGTGATACAAATCTAATAGCGTCTGTTCATTGGTATCTTCTTCAAAAAACGCCTCATCTGTCCCCACCACTTCCGCATTTTCTTGCAATCGTTGACGTAACCGTTCTCGGAGTCGAATAATCCGTTCTACTCCCGCTGCTGGTAAAAACGAATAACAAAGAATTTTCGCCGCATTTTGACCAATTCGGTCTACTCGTCCCGCCCGTTGAATCAGGCGAATAATTGCCCAAGGTAAGTCATAATTGACAATAATGGCGCAGTCTTGCAGGTTTAACCCTTCACTGAGAACATCGGTAGCAATTAAAACCCGTAATTCCTCCTCAGAGGAGACGGACTTATCATTACTTACCGGACTAAAACGCCACGCGATTTCAGCCGGGTTAGCAGAATTCCCGGTAACCCCTGCAATCTTATCAATTCCCCGTTGCTGGAGTTGGTTAGTCAGATAATGTACCGTATCCGCAAACTGACTAAAAATCAATACCTTTTCTTGGGGATGAACCTGAGTGAGTAGCTGAACTAACGCCGCCAATTTAGTATCTTGATTTGCATCCCATTCCCCACATTGATTCAGCAGACTGATTAAGGCTTTCCCATCAGCAAGTAAATCTTTTTTCAGCGACGCCTTAAATAACTGAGAACGCAACCACTTAAACCGCCCCTGATACCGAGTCGCATAGTCATGATAAATTAGCGCCGCCCGTTGGCGATAGTCTATCTCGGTTTGAGATAATAACTCTTCCCCGGTGACTTCTTCCTCCTCATCAGAATCCAGCAGCATTCCCGCCACCGAATCCATATCCTCATCATTGGTGCGAGTATCCAGCAGCGCCGCCGCTTGGGAACCAATGGGTAACGGTAAGCCTTGTGCGATCGCGTGCAAGAAAATATAATTGCGTAAGATATGGCGGTCAATGGATTGCAGGAATGCTACCCCACCACTTTCTAAGCGTTTAAATAAGTTGGTGCGACAAAATCCCATCAATCGTTTCCCAGCGCGAGATAACCCTTTAAGCTGTACTGCTTCTGCTGCGGTTAAGGATTTCCCCTTAGCTGACTTTTCTGATATCGCATAATTCCCCAACCCATATCGAGGCAAATTTAGGGAATTCAACAGATTAACCATCTCCTCTGAATAAAGCGCCCCATAAGGATCATTCCCCGCACCCAAACTAAACCGAATCGTCTGGGGTTGGCGCCGGGGAAAATATGCCCGTCTCCCATCGGGAAACTTGAGGTATTTTCCTCCTTGTTCATCATCTTCCGTATAATTTTCCTGAATAAAACTGCGCGTTCGACGCACCATATACAGCCGCATCAATTCTCGCCAATCATCTGGATACTCACTCTTTTCAAACGCCGCTAATGAACGCACGGGGGCTTGATGTTTGCGGCTAAATTCGATTTCTCCGCCCAACTCACTCAACAGTTTTTCCGGACGAATCCCTAAATCTTGATCATCATGAACAAATAAACGCAGTTGATTCGATAAATCCAAATAAGTTTTATTATAAGGCGTCGCCGTCAACAGAATACAGCGACTCTCATTCAGGGCAATATATTCCTGAATTGCCCGATAACGTTTCCCCTCTCGGTTCCGCAAATTATGACTCTCATCAATTAATACCACCCGATAACGGCGTTCATTGGGTAACTCTATCTGTACCCGACTTAAGGACAAAACCTTTGCCCGTAACCCGTAGCGGTGAACATAGTCCTGCCACATTGTCACCAAGTTTTTGGGACAGATAATCAGAGTTTCCAGGAAAAAATCCTCCTCCAAAATCTTCGCTAACGCCGAAGCAATCAAGGTTTTTCCCAACCCGACAACATCTCCCACCAATACCCCACCCCGACGGTTTAAATGACGGGCAGCAATTTGTACAGCAGCTTTTTGAAAGTCAAATAACTGATGGCGAAACTCACGCGGAATCTGATATTCCGATAATCCCGCCCGGGCTTCCTGAGATAAATGATAGGCAATTTTCAAATAAATATAGTAAGGCGGAATCAGTTTATCCCTTGCCCAACTCTGATCAATAATTTCCGCCAAATCCTGGGAAATATCAATACACCAGCGGTCATCCCAACGCTGATCAAACCAGAGTTGTAGCTTCTGACAAGCATCATGGTCTAAAATATCAACATTTAACTCGCCCTGGTATTGTAGCCCCGATAACGTCAGATTACTGCTACCCAAAAAGCCAATCGTGGGATTATTAATATCCTGGCGATGAATCAGATACAATTTGGCATGAAGCGGATATCTCAGAAATAATTTAACAATCAGTTTCTGGGCTTTAAGTTGCTGACTCAATCGGCGTAAGCCCGCTTCATCCTCATTCGTGGGTGCGCCCCAAGTTAATTGTTCACAAAAGTCTTGGGCAATCTGTTTTCTATAGCGAATAATCGTGCTATTGTCAATCCCTCTATCCTCACACCCCAACGCCAACGCCGAATGCACATCATCTTTCGGTAAGCGCTGCATCCCAATTAACAGCCGACAACAAGCGCCTTCGCCACCGCCAAACTGTTCAATCGTATCATCAATTTTACGCCACCCTCTCAGATTAAAATAGCCGACACAAAAATCAGCCCGTTGGGAAATTCTCAGGGTATCCCGTAATGTCGGTAATAGCGATTTTTCTATGTTGTCAAAGATGCGTGGCATTTGTCATTCGTCATTTTCAGGATTATAACTCAGCACCTGGGCAGTAATTGCTAGTTGATTATCAGGCATTAACCAAACGCCTATTTTGGGTTGTTCTGTAGTATATTAATCAAAAAGCTCGCTGACTCAGCTATGGTTGCTCCTATCCCAGACGGTACTGAAATCGAGCGTCACAGGGCTGCAATAGTCCGCACCAACTTGTCCAAGCCTGTGCGACTAGCCCTAGAAAGTGCAATTCTGACTAAAGATACTTCCTTTTTTGACTACGGCTGTGGTCGTGGTAGTGACATCAACCGTCTGCGTCGGCAAGATTATACCTGTACAGGTTGGGACCCCTACTACCATGGCGGCAATTCCCTCGTCCCCTCTGATATCGTTAACCTAGGCTACGTAATCAACGTGATTGAAAAGCCAGGAGAACGTCGCCAAGCCTTACTAAAAGCCTGGGAACTCACCCAAAAGGTGCTGATTGTCTCTGCCCAAGTTTTAATTGATGACCGTAGTTCTGGGCAAATTGCTTATGGTGATGGTATTGTCACCCGCCGGAATACGTTTCAGAAATACTACGAACAAGAAGAACTCAAAGCCTACATTGACCAAGTATTAGGGGTTGATGCTATTCCCGTTGACTTGGGCATCTATTTTATATTCCGAGATTCCACTCAAGCCGAAAGCTTCCGGGCATCCCGCTTCCGTTCTCGTACCATTACCCCCAGAATCCGCGTTAGCGTGAAGCGGTTCGAGGACTACAAAGATATGCTTGCCCCTCTGATGGCATTTATCACCGAACGGGGACGCCTTCCCAGTCCCCTGGAACTCGCCAATACCGAAGAAATCCTGGAAGAATTCGGCACCCTACGCCGTGCCTTTAAGGTTATTTTACAAGTGACTGAGCAAAACGAATGGGATGCGATCGCAGATAAACGTCGCCATGATTTCCTCGTCTATCTCGCCTTGGCTAAATTCAATGGTCGCCCCAAGTTTGGTCAATTAGATCCCTTAGTCCAAAATGATATTAGAGCCTTTTTTGGTAACTATCAACAAGCCTGTGCTGCGGCTGACTTAATCCTCTTGAGTGTGGGCAATCCCGGCTTAATTGCCAATTGCTGCAAGCGCTCTCCAGTGGGAAAACTTCTCCCCAGCGCCCTCTACGTCCACGTTTCGGCACTCGAAGCCCTCGAAGCGCCACTCCGACTCTACGAAGGATGCGCCAGCCGGACTGTTGGTCGCCTAGAGGGGGCAACCTTAGTCAAGTTTCATATTAATCAACCTAAAATATCCTACCTGTTCTATCCCAATTTCGACACTGAACCCCATCCAGAACTACACACAAGCATGAACATTGACTTGCAGGATTTACAGGTTACCTATCGCCATTACGATGCCTCCAGAAATCCCCCTGTCTTACACCGTAAAGAAACCTTCGTCACTCCAGATTATCCCCTGTACGAAAAATTTGCCAAACTCACTCGTCAGGAAGAAGACTGGGGACTACTGGATAATACCCAAACTATCGGTACGCGCCAAGGCTGGCAACAATGCCTAATCGACAATTGCGCCCAACTCCAAGGGCATCGTGTCATCTGGCGCAAAGATGCTGATCCTTACCGCCTTAAACTACGCCAAGCGGCACACCGTCAACGGACGAAACGCCAGGTTTAAGGGAAGCTGGGGGAGCTGGGGGAGCTGGGGGAGAACAATACTATTGCCCATTGCCTATTGCCTAGCGCGTAGCGCTATACGTGTTCATTTAAGCTATCAAGAACGTCATAACCTTTAGGCGGAAGGGATAAAGAAAACCCCTGGCAGTCGGAGAATACCACCAGGGATTGCCATCTACAACTGAGAGCTTGCATTTTTTCGTTGCCTTTATACGATAACGATTTTGGGAAACCAACAGAATCCGGGAAATTAAGGAGTTATCAAACTGGACTTGGACAAAGATCCCAGAATTTACGGATCTCATTTAGTCGGTGAAACCAGTAGGCTCTAGATTGAGACCGAAAAATACATTGGGAGTTTGATACCCCTGGCAGTTTAACCACTGACCAGGGGATTTTCTTTTGGGTTGATTGTCCATATCATGTCCGCCTAAACAGTAATTATTTCCTTCTGCCTTCTGCCTTGTTTCCACCAAAGTGTAAGTATTCAACCGGACTTAATCTCAAGGGTGGTTAACAATTTTGCCTAAATGTCCGGAGTTTTTGCCAGAACCATTGAATAAGGGTATTAAGCGGCATTTTATTGATGCCGATGACTGAGTATGCGGAGCCATCAACTACCCCGCCCATAGCCTAGCTATGGAGGTTAGCGACATAAGCATTTAATAGATAATAATATTTATCCATTATGTTTATTGTCTGGTTAATTATTTGAGGTTTAATCGTTGCCTAAACAATTAAAAATAGAATCAAATTTAATTTGACAGAATTTTTTATCAATTAATTTAAAATACACCTAAAAAATAATGCCATTCTCCAATGACACTATACAGAAACAAGGTAAATTTTTCTTTATCCAGAGAAAAACAAAGCGGCGCTTTATCAAAAAAATACAATATTTGGCGGATTCCTTTGGTAAATTTAGTGGGTATACTAGATCTTTGATACTTTCATTCAATTTAATATTTGAATAGAGAAGAATCTATCCCTATCAAAGGAGTAATCCAATGCTTTGCGGGTCAAGGAATTGAAATCACGAAAAGCCCTTAAAATGTGATCCTTTATATCTGTGGAAAAACTTATGAAAGTAGCGCCAATCCATATCTCAAACCTTGAGAATCAAGAGTTTTTACAAGAATCCTCTGAAAGGGTAGAACTGATAGAGCAGTTACTGGCAATTGGTACAGCCCTTTCAAGTAGTAATGATTTGGAGGAATTACTCCGACTAATTTTATCCAAAAGCAGGGAAATTACGTTTAGTGATGCAGGTAGTCTGTATCTGATCGATCACACTCAGGCGGAGCCGAAATTGTTATTTAAGGTGGCACAGAATGACTCGCTACCCAACAAGCCATTCAACGAGTTCGTAATGCCTCTCAACCGTAAAAGTTTGGCGGGGTACGTCGCGCTAACGGGTGAAAGTTTAAAGTTGGCAGATGCGTATAAATTGCCTGCCAATGTGCCTTATGCCCTTGACCGCAGTTTTGACACGAACATGCCCTATCGGACTTGTTCGGTATTAGTTTTGCCGATGCAAAAACCAGACGGGGAAATTATTGGCGTATTACAACTGATTAATCGCAAGCGCCGCCCTGATGTCATGCTCACACCCAAAAACGCTGTGGACGTGACCCAGCCCTATTCAGACTGGGAAGAGCGGATTGTGCGATCGCTGGCGTCTCAGGCGGCGATTTCCATTGAACGCCATCATCTTCAAGAAAGTATCGAAAATCTGTTTGAGGGCTTTGTCAGAGCCTCTGTGCAAATTATTGAGACACGCGACCCGACAACCTCTGGTCACTCGGAACGGGTGGCAGAACTCACCGTGCGACTCTGTGAAGAAACATCGGCAATCACCAAGGGTTCTCTGAGTTCCGTGTATTTGAACGATCGCCAAATCCGAGAACTTCGCTATGCGGCATTATTACATGACTTTGGCAAAGTGGGTGTCCCAGAAGCCATTTTGGGCAAGCGCAAGAAACTCTATCCCTCACAGCTAGAGGTGATTCTCCATCGCTTTGCCCTAGCGCAGCGCACTCTGGAAATGGAATGCGCTCACAACAAGTTCAAGTATTTACTCGAACATCCTGACCATCGCCATGACAATAACACCTCCACTTCGAGCTGTTCTCACTGCCAAAAACTGGAACAGCTTGATACCCAACTGGCTCAAGCCATTGAAACAATCAAGCATTATCGGGAATTTGTGCAACAACTCAATGAGCCAGAAGTACTGCTGACTCGCGATTTTCAGGCATTTACAGAGGAAACATTAACTCAACTGACCGCCCTGTCCCAATACACCTATCGAGATGTGGATGGTCAAATCAAACCCCTGATTACCAAGGCTGAGATGGTTCAATTGCTTGTGCCAAAAGGGAATTTAACCCCCGAAGAGCGTCTGGGCATTGAGTCGCATGTTACTCACACTTACCATTTTCTCCAACGCATTCCCTGGACAAAGCACCTCAAAAATGTTCCGATAATTGCGTTTGGGCATCACGAGAAACTAGATGGTAGTGGTTACCCCAGGGGCTTAAAGCAAGATGAAATTCCCATCCAAACCCAAATGCTCACCGTTGCCGATATCTATGACGCTCTCACCGCCAGCGATCGCCCCTACAAGCGGCGGCTACCCCTGGAAACAGCACTGAAAATCCTTCGCCAAGAAGCCACCAAAAATAAAATTAACGGCGACTTAGTGGAGTTATTTGAGCAACGCCAGGTTTTTCGGGTTTTGGGTCATTCCCTCAACATTGACTCTGTGGCTTGACCCCTGGAAATTCCAGAGAGGTGCTCTGAAGCAGGGGAAGCAAGGGCAACAAGACCCGCCAGTAGAGACGCGCCATGGCGCGTCTCTACCAAATGATGCTGTGGGGACTGGATCGACGCCCTAAAGCTGATCCGAGTAGTATTGATCCGTCCCCGATCAAACAATTTGCAATTCTTATCTTTTCACCTAGTTTTCCCCACTAGATTCCCCAGTGTTTCCACATGAAATTTCCAAGTTTTCCACAAATTACATCAGGTTTTCCACAGGGATGAACGGCGGGATCGAGCCTATCCCCTCATGTTGGGGATTTTCCCCATCAAGGATATGGAGGCGATACTAGACTGAATTTGTGTAAACTTGTGTAACGAAAATCGGATTCAAAGGCTGATTCTATCGTTAGCATTTTGGCGATTTGAGTGACCTTGTAATATTTCGTATCATTGACAACCCCACCCCATCTCAGTTGAGAATAGTGCGACCTACCCATAAAAAAAACTTGAGACAAGCAAAAGCAACAAGAGCAGTGGGTGCTGTGTCTAAGTCTATTTGCCGCTAGGTTTTAGCTACATTAGCCGATTTCCACAGACATGTAGAGAGCGAGCAAGGTGGCTTTTGTCCCAACACGCTATTCGATAGAGAGGTAACTATGAACGCAACCGTCAGCATTTTGGCAGAAATCCCTGAAGACCTACACGAGTCCCTCAAACGCTACTTAGAAACCCATCCCACTTGGGATCAAGATCGGGTGTTTGCCGCAGCGCTATCGCTGTTTTTGCTCCAAAATGGGAGTGGTAAGACAGCCGAAGCCTCCCAGACCTATCGGGCTTGCGCTCGTGTCTACCTAGAATCCCTATTTCAGTCTCCTCCTGCCTGAGTGAAGTAGTGAGATAGGAGAACAGGGGGAGCAGTGTAGAGACGTGCCATGGCACGTCTGGGAGCTGGGGAGGAATAAGCTGTTCCCTGTTCCCTGTTCCCTGTTCCCTAACAAATGACAAATGACGAATGACAGTTTAGCTCTGTTCGCCGGAAGCCCCACACCATACCTGTACTTCGACAGGCTCAGTAACAACCCAGGTTGGTGTCGGGATGGATAGGCGGGTCATTGTCGGTACAGAAATGACCAATAAATTAATCGGGTGAGTGTTGATT